>NZ_JBQCVA010000011.1:0-56279 GCF_051962715.1 Neisseria sp. P0008.S010 | reverse complement strand
CAAAACCGGCAACATCTGAAAGAACATCAGTTGCTGGACGGCATTATGCGCAAAGCCCACCGCAACCGTCCGCTGACAGAAGTGCAAACCAAACGCAACCGATATTTGTCGAAGACCCGTTATGTGGTGGAACAAAGCTTCGGTACGCTGCACCGTAAATTCCGCTATGCCCGGGCAGCCTATTTTGGTCTGCTCAAAGTGAGTGCGCAAAGCCATCTGAAGGCGATGTGTTTGAACCTGTTGAAAGCGGCTAACAGACTAAGTGTGCCTGTTGCCGCCTAAAAGGCGGCCGGAACCCCTATTATCAGGTATCCGAGGAGGATTAAGGGGGTATTTGGGTAAAATCAGGAGGTATTGGGGGAGGCGAAAACAGCCGAAAACCTGTGTTTGGGTTTCGGCTGTCGGGGGAAGGGCTTTTTTGCAAAGGTCTCAGACTGTCTATTTCTACCCCAAAATCAAAATAAATTGAGGGAAGTATGTGCAGGATAAGCGGGATTTGTAGTAATTCATTCAACTACCCGATGCAATTGCTGATGCAAATCCAATGCAACCATAGCCAAAAACAAACAGAAAACGAACTACTCAGAACAAATTGTAAAGATAAATTAACAGAATAATACTGAAATCAAATTATTAATTTTAAAAGACAAAAAATAAACCCTTACTATTTTTTAGTAAGGGTTTATTCAAAATCTGGCACGCCCAGGGGGAATCGAACCCCCGTTACCGCCGTGAAAGGGCGATGTCCTAACCGCTAGACGATGGGCGCGGATAAAATAAATTTTCTTTGGCGCACCCGGAGCGATTCGAACGCCCGACCCTCTGGTTCGTAGCCAGATACTCTATCCAACTGAGCTACGGGTGCACTGCCGTTTACCTGCATGAAGCGAAGTAAAGACGAGCATTATATTGAACAGACAATCGTTTGTCTAGGATATTTTCACCATCCCCGATTAAAAACATCTATCCCAATATAAAAAATAAGAATTTTCTCAGCTATTTTAAATCATGCCGATCCCGGACAACTCTCTTGCCATTTTTGCTGCAGCGTTATCGGTCATTCCGCCGACGAAATCAAGGATTTTCATATAAGCATGATACAGGCTGTCTTCGCGGCTAATCGGATGTTCATTTTTCAGCAATTCCAAAGCCAACGACTGGCGGACGCCGCTATGCCCTTCTGTCAGCAACTGATGCGCTGCCGGGACGAGCAAATCCAATATCGAACCTAAGCAAGGGAAAGAGGCAATTTCCGTCATTAATTTACTTTGATGGCGGAAAATTCGCGTTTTAGCCAATTCCTTGGCGTTTTCCAATGTATCCTGCACTTCCGGGCTACATAAGGCCAATAAATCTTTTCCTTTGAATTCGCCGTTCAGCAAATCCGATTGATGCTTCATAAAAGTTTGCGCCACATCATCGATAGCACGGCCGATGGCGATGCCGCGTAACATGGCGCATCGTTGGCGGCTGGATTGTGCATGCCAAGTCGGTTCGACAAATGTTAAGCCGGACAATACGCTTTCAACCTCCGTATCGCTCAGCAGTTCCAAATCCACCGCATCTTCTAAGTCCAACAAGGCGTAACAGATGTCGTCGGCCGCTTCCATCAGATAAGACAGGGGGTGGCGCGCCCAATGGTCGCTGCCCAATTCCACCAAACCCAATTCCTCTGCCACACGGCGGATAAACGGCAGTTCGGTTTGATAAATATTGAATTTTTTCCGTCCGTTCGGATGGCGGGTCGTCCACGGATATTTCAACAAAGCGGCGATGGTTGCGGCCGTGAGGCGCATGCCGCCGCGGTTCGGATACATTTCCAAACTGGCGAGGATGCGCAGGCTGTGGGCATTGCCTTCGTAAGTTTGCACATCGTTGCGTTCAACCTCTTCCAATCCTTGCAAAAAAACGGCGTTTTTCGGGCTTCGAAACCAGTCGCGCAAGGCATCTTCACCGGTATGACCAAACGGCGGGTTGCCCAAATCATGCGCCAAACAGGCCACTTGAACGACTGCACCGATGTCGCTCGGCGTATTGCCTTCCGGCAGGAAGCCGCCCGCCTGCATCATCATGCCGACACGGTTGCCGATACTGCGGCCGACACTGGCCACTTCGACACTGTGCGTCAGACGGTTATGCGTCAAATCATGCTCGGCCAACGGATGCACCTGCGTTTTCCGTCCCAAACGGCGGAATGCGCCGGAAAACACCACACGGTCGTAATCGATGTGGAAATCCGTACGCAACGCGTCTGCACCTTCCTGCGTAGACGGCGTACTGGTCGGCACGATTTCATTGTCTTTCAGGCGGAAACGCTGCGTACTCAGCAAACGCTGCCAATTCGTTTTTGTCATCGCAAACCTCCGAACAGATAAAAAGGCCGTCTGAAAACCGTTTCCCGATTTTCAGACGGCCTGATGGCTTCTCAAATTTCGGCCAGTGCCGCCAATACCGACGGCACGCTTTTCTGCCAGTCGCCCTGCACGAAACCCAACGCGCGCGCCTTTTCGCAATTGAGCACCGAATACAGCGGCGCGCCACCCTTACCCATCTCTGCGGCGGATGCCTGCACCAACTGCGGCATTTTGAATGCGGGATTACGTTCCGCTTCGGCCTTCAACACTGCTTGGGCAAACGCATAGTCGCTGAATGCCTTATTGCCGCAATAATGCAGCAGGCCTTGCGGAAATTTCGGCAATTGCAGCAGGCGGATAATCACGTCGGCCAAATCCCCGGCATAGGTCGGGCAAGCGGCATTGTCGGCACTCAGCCGGATTTCACCCTGTTCCGCCGCCTGATGCAGCAGGTTTTGAATGAAATTGCGGCCGTATTCGCTGTATACCCAAGATGTCCTGAGCACCACCGTATCCGGTTCCGCAGCCAATGCCAACAACTCTCCGGCCAGTTTCGAGCGGGCATACACGCATTTCGGATTGGGCGGGTCAATCTCGGAATAAGGGATGCGACTACCGCCGCCAAATACATAATCGGTTGAAATATGAACGAATTTCGCACCAACGGCAAAAGCGGCCTGCGCCAGGTTACGCGTACCCGAAGCATTGACGGCAAAGACGCGTTCGACATCCTCCGCCGCCTTGCCGACGGCCATATAAGCGGCAGTATTGACCACCGCGTCGGGCTGGAAACTTTCGACCATTTTTAAAACGGCCTCATGATCGGTGATGTCCAACGTTTTCGAATCGGTGGCAATCAACTCCCAATCTTCAGGCAAACGTTTCCTAATCGATTGGCCAAGCTGGCCTTTCGAACCGGTAAGCAGGATACGCATAAATCTATTCCTCAAATTGTTCGGGCATTCGGTTAAAGTACGCAATTGCGAGTTTACCCCGTCATCAGCCTGTTTGAAAAGGCTTGAGGCCGTCTGAAAAAGCAGGGTGCGTTTTCAGACAGCCTCTTTCCGCCAAACCAGACAGCCGTATTCCAATACGCCTCCCGCCTGCCGAAGGCCGTCTGAAAACAATGGAAGATACCTGCCAAACCGCCTTTGCGGTACGTCAAGCAAGGTTAAAATTTGTGTGCCGCTTCCAACGTGATTTGTTATAATTGCATCGAACCTGGAAGACAGGTTGGTTACCTTAATCATTAACAAGAGGACGATTTATGTTTCCCGAATACCGCGATTTGATTTCCAAATTGAAACAAGAAGATGCCCACTTTGCCCGCATTTTCGACGAACACAACGAACTGGACGACAAAATCTCCGGTTTGGAAAACGACCCCGTTACCAGCGTAACCGCTCAAGATGAAATCGATGCGCTGAAAGTGAAAAAACTGGCACTGAAAGACCAGTTGTTCCAACTGCTGAAACAAGCTGAAGCCGAAGGCAAATAAGCCGCCTGCCAAACAGCCGAATCGAATCAGGCCGTCTGAAACATTTTCAGACGGCCTTTTATGCTAAACTTGCGCCCTTTCCAAAAACCGCCGACACATCACCTCATGCCCACTCTGAAATTCACCAAAATGCACGGCCTGGGTAACGACTTTATCGTTATCGACGGCATCAGCAGCCCGTTCGACCCCGCTTCGGCACCGATTGCCGCCTGGGCTGACCGCCATACCGGCATAGGCTTCGACCAACTCCTGCTGGTGGAACCGCCTACGTCCGGGCAAGCCGACTTCCGTTATCGGATTTTCAACGCCGACGGCGGCGAAGTCGAACAATGCGGCAACGGCGCACGCTGTTTCGCCCGTTTCGTGGCCGATAAAGGACTGAGCGGAAAACAGGAAATCAGGGTTGAAACCGCACGCGGCATCATCGTCCCCAAGCTGGCGGAACGCGGCCTCGTAACGGTAAACATGGGCAAACCACGTTTCAGGCCGTCTGAAATCCCCTTCCTGCCGCTTGAAAACGCAAGCGGGGAAGCGTTGCAATATGATGTCCGTCTCGACGGCGGGAACGTAACGGTCGGCTGCGTCAATATGGGTAACCCGCACGCCGTTCTGACAGTCGAAAACACAGAATCGGCCGCCGTTGCCGAACTGGGCGCGCAAATCGAACCGCACCAACAATTCCCTGAAAAGGTCAATGTCGGCTTCATGCAAATCCTCAACCGCCGCCACATCAAACTGCGCGTTTTCGAACGCGGCGCGTGTGAAACCCGTGCCTGCGGAACCGGAGCCTGCGCGGCGGCGGTTTACGGCGTGCGCGCCGGATGGCTGGATGAAGGCGAGGATATCCGCGTCAGCCTGCCCGGCGGCGACTTGCTGATTACCTGGCAGCCCGGCGGCGATGTTTTCATGACAGGCCCTGCCGAAACGGTTTTCGAAGGCGAACTGGTTTACTGAGTCCAACATGACCGATCCGAACCTTTGGTGCATTGCCGCCTATTTCAGCCTGTTCGTCATTGCCCTCATGCAAAGCCGCAGTTTATTGTGGGCATTGTCGGCCCTTTCCCTTTGGTTGGCGGCGGGCGGTTTGGCCCTGTGGCTGGCTCCCGGCGTACTGTCGCCCTTCAGCCTCAGCATCCTCTATATGCCGCAACTGTATATCGCGCCTGCGGGCATGCTGTTCCTCTTCCTACGCAGTAAAAGCCTTCCCGACCGGTCTCACTATCAAACCGCCTGCCCTCCCCTGCCCGCATTGCTTGCTCAAGCAGGCACCGCCATGACCTTGGCCCACTGGCTGATTCTCCTGCTGGCCTTCCTCAGTTATCCCGAAGGGCTGACACCGCGTATCCTGCCTTCATTGCTGGACCTGTATCTGCTCCAGCCCGTATATTGGCTGGCCATGCAGATGCTGCTGATGGCGGTATTCCTGCTGCACCGGAAAATCAGCCGCCAACCGGCCAACGTATTCAGTATCAGACAAATACAGTCCGCCCTGCTGATCGTTATGTTCGCCCAAACGGTTTATGCCTTTTCCGGACTGTTCAAACCGCTCTTATAACTTTTAGTTTTCATATCGGCGGCAAGAAATTATTTTGCTTTCAGACGGCCTTCTCTTAAGATACGCAGGTCATTTATATCAGCCCTCCTTTGAGGAAAGGAAAATCCATGAATATCGCTAAAAACATCACCGATTTAATCGGCAACACCCCGCTCGTAGAACTCAACCGCCTGACCGAAGGCCTGCCAGGCCGGGTAGTCGCCAAGCTGGAATTTTTCAATCCGGGCAGCAGCGTTAAAGACCGCATTGCCGAAGCCATGATTGAGGCGGCGGAAAAAGAAGGCAAAATCAACAAAGACACCATCATCGTCGAAGCAACCAGCGGCAACACCGGCATCGGCTTGGCCATGGTCTGCGCCGCACGCGGCTACAAATTAGCCATCACCATGCCCGAAAGCATGAGTAAAGAACGCCGTATGCTGTTGCGCGCCTTCGGTGCGGAACTGATCCTGACACCTGCAGCGGAAGGCATGGGTGGTGCGATTGCGCGTGCCAAAGCACTTGTGGACGAACATCCCGAAACCTATTTCATGCCGCGCCAATTCGACAACCAGGCCAACGTCGAAATCCACCGCCAAACCACCGCCGAAGAAGTATGGCGCGACACCGACGGCCAGGTGGACATTTTCGTTGCCGGCGTAGGCACCGGCGGCACGGTAACCGGCGTGGGCGAAGTCTTGAAGGCACGCAAACCCGATGTCAAAATCGTGGCGGTCGAACCCGATGCCTCACCCGTATTGAGCGGCGGCGAAAAAGGCCCACACCCGATTCAAGGCTTAGGCGCAGGTTTCCTTCCCAGCATCCTAAATACCAAAATCTACGACGAAGTCATCCGCGTTACCGGCGAAGATGCTTTTGCCACCGCACGCGCGGCAGCGGAAAAAGAAGGGATTCTGGTCGGCATTTCTTCCGGCGCGGCCATTTGGAGCGCACTGCAACTGGCGGCAAAAGAAGAAAACCGAGGCAAACTGATTGTCGTACTGATTCCTTCTTACGGCGAGCGTTACCTCTCCACCCCGCTTTTTGCCGATTTGGTTTAATCCGTCCAAGCACACAAACGGCCGCTGATTGCGGCCGTTTGTTTTGTGCAGGCCGCCAGCGGATTAACACATCTCCAATACTCGGGCGGCAAGCACAAACCAGACAACCACAGGCAGCACAAAACCAATTTCCCCGTTTTTCAAAACACATTCAAAAAATCATCTTCTTTGAATACCAAACGCGACAAGGCCGCAGCGAAGTTGATTTATTGATAAACGACAATCCGCTATCTCCTGTCATTTTTACCATCTCGGAAGGTTGTTCCCTATATTTTCTCGGAACGTTGCATAATTACCGCAAAACACCGCTTTCTCCTGTCAATATTTGGCTGTTCGCGTCAAGACCGACTATAATGTGCGCCATGAAAAAATATATCCCACTCCTTTTTGTCTGCGCCGCCTTGGCAGGCTGTACCATCAACACTGCCCCATCTTTCGGCGCAGCAACGGCAACGGAATCCGGCAACGGAAAAGCAACCTACCGCCTGGCCGGCAGCCACTGGACGGACGTTTCCAAAATTCGTGATGAAGCCACTCGCCTGAACGATCAGGTCGGCCAGAAAAAAATCACCAAAGTCCAAGCCGCCCAACACCTGAACCGTTTCCGCCTCAAACTGGTTGGCAGCAATCCGGTGGACGACAGCGTGTACGAAGTCTATCTGCGGTCGGCCGTAGACAGCCAGCGCGGTGCGATTACCAGCGCGCAATCCAAACAGTACGTTCAAAACGCACTGAAAGGCTGGCAACAACGTTGGCCCAATATGCGCAACAAACCGAACAATCCTGCCTTCACCAACTTCCTGATGGAACTGATGAATATGCAGCCGCTGCAATAATCTTCCGCAGCGTGCACAGTCAATCATATTTCAGGCCGTCTGAATATCCGGTTTTCCCAAACCGGCATTTTCAGACGGCCTGATTTTTTCAAGCATACCCGTTACCAAAACACTTACGCTCCGGCACACAAACCGATAAAATACGCCGCAAACCATATAGACAAACAAAGGCCTATTAAGATGTATCAACAAATTATTTTTGCGACTGCAACCGCCATTCTGGCACCCGCCGCTGCCTTTGCCGCCCTCGAACATCCCGCCCAGCAGCAGGTACAGCAAAATATCGATACCGTGCTGAAAATCATCAAAAACCAATCATTAAGCGAACAACAGAAAATCCGCCAAGTGGAGCAATATGCCAACCGCTTCCTGGATTACGAACGCCTGTCGGCCATGGCGGTCGGACAACCTTGGCGGCAATTCAGCCCGCAGCAGAAGCAGTCCTTCATCACCGCCTTCAAAGAAATGATTATCGGCATGTATGCCCGTTCCGCCATGATGGGCGCGGAAAAAGCCGATGTCAGAGTACTGCCGAAAATTACCGCCAACGGCAACAAAGTCGATGTTTATTCCGAAATCCTCACCCCGTCGGGCAAAAAATACGAAGTTGCCTACCAGCTCTACCAAACCGGTTCGCAATATAAGCTCTACAACATCCGCGTCGACGGCGTCAGCATCGTAACCGTCTACCGCAACCAATTTGTCGAACTGGTCAATCAACAAGGCATCGACGGCATGATTGAAACCGTCCGTAACAAAAAACTGAAAAAGGCCGGCTGACACGCCCCAAGCCGAAACCCTATTTGAATTTTATTGAAACCGCTCTTTCAGACGGCCTCAACCCCTTCCCTACAACCCCTTACATAAAGGAAACAACAATGTCTCAAGTTACCCTTCAAGGCAATCCCGTAGAAATCGGCGGCCATTTCCCCGCCGCAGGCCAAACCGCGCCGGCCTTCAGCCTGACGGCAGGCGACCTGTCCGACAAAACGCTTGCCGATTTCGCCGGCAAACGCAAAGTGCTCAATATTTTCCCCAGCGTGGATACCGGCGTCTGCGCCCAATCCGTCCGCACCTTTAACGAACGCGCTTCTTCTCTGGAAAACGCCGTCGTCCTGTGCATTTCCGCCGACCTGCCGTTCGCCCAGGCACGCTTCTGCGACACAGAAGGTTTGGACAACGTCGTCTCCCTCTCCACCTTCCGCAGCAACTTTGCACGCGACTACGGCGTAGCCGTCGAAAGCAGCCCCCTGCGCGGCCTCACCGCACGTGCCGTAGTCGTATTGGATGAAAACGACAAAGTGTTGCACGCCGAACTGGTCGACGAAATCGCCCACGAACCGAATTACGATGCCGCCTTAGCCGTTTTGTAAATCCGTTCCAAACCAAAAGGCCGTCTGAAAGCGCGCTCCGCATTTTCAGATGGCCTTTATCCATTCTTTAAACAAAGAATATTCCGCAGCCACCCTCACTTCTCATTCGTACTTTATTTATTATCTAAATAATTGATGCGCACTATCATTTGTATTAACATCGCAACCTTCACATCCCATTACAAAGGATTACAGAAAGGTTGCAGAAATGTCCGAAAACAAATCCAAACTCCCCTCACGGCCGAAAATCCTCGCCGTCAGCCTCGCAGGCATCCTCATTGCCCTGCCCGCCTATGCCGCCGAAAACCCGCCCGCCGAAGTAACCGAAAGCAGCAACATCGAAGCACTGACCGTTACAGGCAAACGCTCCGCCGACCAAAAAGGCGCGGACGACGTGTATTACAAAAACGTCTCCAACGCCTATGTCGGCAAAGAATACCTCGAACGCTACCGCGTCCAATCCGCCGGCGACGTGCTCAAAGGCCTAAACGGCGTGTACAACATGAACACCCGCACCGCCGGCGGCGCGATTACGCCCAACATACGCGGCATCACCGGCAAGGGCCGTATCCCCGTAACGCTGGACGGCACGGAACAAACGGTCGATGTCTGGCTCAACAACTACGGCGTGGGCGACCGCAACTACCTCGACCCCGCCCTGTTCCGCAGCATCGCGGTGGAAAAAAGCCCCGCCATGACGCGCGGCGTGAAATCGGGCGTCGGCGGCGCGATGTCCATCCGTACCATCGAACCCGCCGACATCATTCCCGAAGGAAGAAACTGGGGAATCGAAGTCAAAACCGAGTTTTCCGGCAACACCGTGGCGCAGAAAAACGACTTGCGCCAATTCTTAGGCCGCGACTACCGCACCCTCTCGCCCATAGGCGCGACGGCGGACGGCACGGGCGGCAGTTCTGATGCCAACTCCATCCTCAGCGGCAAACCTTCCCCCACTTCCCTACGTCTCGATCCCGGCATAGCCGACACCAAATATGCGGGCGGCAAAAGCCACACCAACTTCAAAGACGACAGGCAGTTGATGTTGTCCGCCGCCTTCAAAACCGATATTACAGACGGCCTCGCCGCATACAGCCACCGCAAAAAAGGCAACTACTACGCAGGCAAACGCGGTTGGCAGCAATATATCAACAATCCACCCTATGCGGCAGAATCCTGTTATGAACGTAATGCAGGTAAAACACAGGGCGAAAAAGACCTGCTTTGCAGGCCTGCCGAAAGCCTGATACCCAATATGGCCATCCTGTTCCGCCCGGGCGAAGAGATTGTGAACAGCCACACCGACACCAAAACCCTGCTGCTGAAAAACAACTGGTATCTGCCGGGTAACCAAAAAATCAGCCTGCAATATATGGACAACAAAATCGGCTTTGGCGAAATCAATCCGTTTGTAACAGGATGGATACTCAGTTGGCGCGAACTGTCTTCAAATAAAGAGCCAGTCCAACAATCACCGGGCATAGGCACGAAAATCGACAGTAAAACCTATAAGCTCGGCTACGAATGGAAACCGCAAAACAATAAATGGATCGACCTCCAAACCGATATGTGGCGGGTAAAGACCAATAGCGACCGCTATCAAAGCGGAGGCCCCGCGCTCGGTGTTACCGTCCCCGATTACGACTACGATATTTGGTATTGGTGCAGGATACGCGGCAAGCCTTCCCCCAGGATGTTTTCAAACCGCACCTGCGAACAAGCCATGAGCGAAAACCCATACGGCAGTGCGCGTAACCATGATGAAATCCTGCCCTTGCTGAACAACAACCCAAGCCAGATTGCCCAAAAACTGGCTGAACATGAAGAACAATACCGCGAAATTGCCGAACGCTGGATAGGCCATTCAGGCGGCTACTACCGAATCAATCCCGGCGATGATCAAATCTACACCGACGTTCCCAACAATCTCACAGGCGACCCAGCCACCCTCGCGCAGCTCAAACAACAGCTCAATCAGGAACGCTACGGCATAGAACATCCCGACTACACCATAGTCCACGGCAACCAGCAGCGCACCAAGGTTGTCCGCGACGGCTTCAACCTCAGCAACCGCTTCCGCCTTTCCGACAAACTCAGCCTCACCCTTGCCGCCGACTACCAGCGCGAAACGCTGGAAGAGCGCACCCAAACCGCCGACAGCGACGACATCATGAACCTCTACGGCATCATGACCCGCATGGCGGGCTTGGCCGGTCCGCAGACGGCGAAAAAGCGCGAATGGGGCGCGAACCTGGTGTTCGACTGGAAACCGACTTCCCGCCTGAACATACAGGCGGGCGTGCGCTATCAAAACTTCAAAGGGCGCAATATCGAACTGGCGCGGCAGCGTGCCGCACGCAACCCTTGGTATCAGTACGGATTGGGCTTGGAAAGTTATGTTACCGGCCTGATGCTGCCGTATTACGAATTGGCGGACGAAGAAGATATTGCCAGCCAGCGGCGGATGGAGCAGCTTTATGATCCCGATAGAGCTGGTGGACAGGTTGAAGAGTATCAACGCCTCAACCGCCGCTTTAAAGAAAAAAACGGCTACGATTACGCCCTCGGCGATTTCTTCTCCGGGAAAACCCACATCTACGGCAGGGCCGACGGCAGCTATGCCTATGGCCACCAAGCCGATAAGGATAGAGACGTACTCTACGTCCTGCGCCGCAAGCAGATTGTTCCCGTCGTTTCCGGCAATTTCGACGCAAGCAAAGTACAGGTTACGCCGGAAATGTACCGTGAAAAGGTAAACAACCCGCAGGGCAAAGGCGGAAGCTACGACCGCTATATCCCCGGGGATCATATTAAAGGCGGTACATTGGAGCGCAGCTATTCGAATTTAGATAACCTAAGATACCGCAGGCCGGAACATGATAATGATCAGGTATTGACGGGGAATACCGGAACATATAATGAAACTGCTTGGGTTAGGCATCAAATCGGCGACGCGGAACGCTGGCGCATACCGCAGGAACAGCGCGCGCATTCCTGGTCACCCATGTTGTCGGTCAGCTACGACCTTACCGACAACCACCGCATCTTCGCCCGCTATGCCCGTATGAACCGTTTCCCCAGCCTCTACGAGTTGAGTGCGGCTACCGGCGGCGGCGGATTCTTCGATAACTTCAATATAGCAGAACATGCACTCAAACCGGAACGCAGCACCAACTGGGAAGTCGGCTACAACTTCAATTTCGCCCCGCATTTCGCCAAGCTGCGCCAGGGCGATCTCCGCCTCACTTATTACAGCAACAAAATCAAAAACCAAATCGATACCGCCAGTTCGGACGGAAGGATGATTCAATACGACAGGGCCATTAGCAAGGGGATAGAACTGCAAAGCCGTCTGGACAACGGCCGCTTCTTCGCCTCCTTCGGCGGCACTTACCGCTTGAAACATATGGTGTGCGACAAGGGTACTGCCTTCAAATTCGACTATTACTACCAACGCGTGCCCGAATGCCTGGAAGGCGGCTTCGGCCTCAGCCGCTTCTTCCAGTCCTTGCAGCCCAAATATTCGCTCACACTGGATTTGGGTACACGGCTGTTTGATGAAAAACTGGAATTGGGCATGCGTGCCATCCATCACAGCAAGGCGGATCGGAAAAACTACACCCGCATGTTGGCTTTGGGCGTGGGCGACGTGTACGACAGCAGCGGCAAGCCTTATAGCTGGCATGCCGCCACCCTTTTGGATGCCTATGCCCGCTACCGCATAGGGAAACATATAGACTTGAACTTCGGCGTTACCAACCTTGCCAACCGCTATTATCTAGACCCGATGTCCAGCACCCCGGTCCCCGGCCCGGGTAGGACGGTTACCTTCGGCATCAAAGGAAAATTCTAGCCGCAAGATAAGATAAATTAGGCCGTCTGAAAACCTTAAATCAGTTTTCAGACGGCCTTTAACGTGCCGGCGGCATAATCAGGCGTGCCGTTCGCGGAAGCCCGGCCCTTCGAATACCCGTTTCGGATTACCGCGCTCTACCTGATACAAACCGCTGTGCTGCTGTTTGGCATAATCGGCATTTTGTGCGGTTTGATGTTCGGCCAGTTTGTGTGCCAGGAGTTCCAACGCGCGTTTTTTGTTGGCATGCTGGCTGCGTTCGCTTTCCACCCGCACGGAAATACCGCTGGCTTTGTGTGTGGCACGGACGGCCGACTCGGTTTTATTGACGTGCTGCCCGCCTTTGCCACCCGAGCGGCAGGTTTGAAACTCAATTTCGCTTTCAGACGGCATTTCGGGTTTTTCCGGTAGGCGGAATATGCCGATATACCAGTTTTTACGCGGATGTTTCGGACGGACGGGGCTGGCGCACACCCATTGCAGCGTGCCCTGCCAGCTTTGCGCCAACGTGTCGGCAGCCGCTCCCTCCAGCATCAGGACGGCCGACAGGATGCCGTGTTTGTCGGCCGTTTCGCCGGCAATCTCTGCCTTCACATTCCGCGCTTCGGCTTCGGCCAGCAGTTTTTTCAGGACGAAGCGGGCGAAGATGCGGCATTCGGCAGGCCCTTGGGCGGTGGAAATTTGCAGATAAATCATGTTTTATTTCCTTTTCATCTTCGGGCGGAAGGAATATTTTTCGTCGAATCCCTTGTTGCCGATTTTGGCCTTATCGGGCACGCTCGGGCTGGTTTCGGCCTCGCTTTTGAGTTGCGACAGGTATTCACAAATGTTCTGCCACACGATATCGGGATCGATGTAGATACCGAGTGCGGAAAGTTGCGGGTTGGCGTAATACGCAAATATCCCTTCCCGCCGGATGCACAATTCAGTGTCACACACCAGCAGCAGCGGTACGGCGTGTAGGGACGGCATATTTTCACCGACCTGCCGCTGGAACATGGTTTCGGCCTGGAATTTCTCGTCCGCGCTCAAGAAGTAGTCTGCATATTTCGGCAGATAATATTCGCTGCCGTCATTGAAACGGATTTTCGGGCAAACATCACGGCTGAAATGCGGCTGCGTGCGGCGGAAAACTTCGGCCACGTCAAACGAGGTATAAACACGCGCGCCCGTGTTGAACAGGTACACGCGCAATCTGCCCACATACAGCACTGATACGGCCGCGCACGCGCCGTATTCTTCTTCCCACTCGGCCGGCGGTTTGGGCAGGCTGTGCAGGATTTCGGCATCGGACGGATGGCGGCGGTCGAACACCAATACGGGATCGATGCCGTATTTGGCTACTTTGTGGTCGTAAAAATCTTTAAATTTGCTGATGATTTTCATGCCGCATCTCCGCAGTTGCCGCCGGTTTTATAAGTCAAGACGGGTTTCAGCCGAGCCACGGGTTCGATGAGGCCGGCATTCGCCATGGCGGCAATCACGCCGTCTATGCTTTTATATGCCTGCGGGGCTTCTTCAAAAATCAAAGCTTTGTCTTCGCACACCACGACGCTGCCGAAGGCGGTACGGCGCAGGCTGTCGGCAGAATATTTGTGCGACAGGCGGCCTTTGCATTCGCCGCGCTGCCATTTCCGCCCTGCGCCGTGTGCCAATGAGTTGAGGGAATGGGTGCAGTCGGCGGCGGGTTTGACCAGGTAGCTGTAATCGCCGCGCGAACCGGGTATCACGACCATGCCGCAGTCGGAAGGGGTTGCGCCTTTGCGGTGCAGCCAGCCGGTTTGGCCGCCGATTTCGGCCTGTTGCAGGAAGTTGTGGTGTATATCGAGCAGACACTCTCCGCCGCCGTGCCACTGCGCCAGCATTCTTTCGGCAATTAGTATGCGGTTGGCGCGGGCAAAGTCGAGGGCGGATTGGTGTTCCGCCAGATAATCTGCCGCATCGGTGCTGCTTTCGGCCAAGCCGTTATGGCCGAACCGTTCGACATGGCGGCGCAGTATTTCCTGCCCCAGGCCGCGCGAACCGCTGTGTACCAGCAGTTGCAGGCGGTCGGTTTGGAAACCTGCGGGCAGCAGGCCGGTGTGGTAGACGGCATCAACTGTTTGCAGTTCGGCAAAGTGGTTGCCGCCGCCGATGGTGCCTAAGGCCGTCTGAAAAGGATGGTTCGGCAGGATTTCGTTTATCCGTGCCTGCCAGTCTGCGTCCAGCGGTGTATCTATGCTGCCGAGCTGCCTGGCCAGTTTGGCGGGTTTGGCTTTGGCGGCAGGAAGGTCGGTCTGCCACAGGGCCATGCCGCAGCCGATGTCGTTGCCGATGAGCGCGGGATAAAAACGGCCGACGCTGAAAAATGCCGCCCCCACGGGATAGCCGCGTCCGGGATGCAGGTCGGGCATTCCGGCCACACGCAGCATCTGCGGCAGTTTGGCGGTGGTTTCGAGTTGTTGGACGGCTCGCCCCTCTATCCATGTGTCGGAATCGGCGATGATGGTAATGTTGTTGTTTGAAATGGGATTGCCCATGTTGTGCTACTTTCTTGCGGGCGCACAAAACGTCGCCTGTTTTTTCAGACGGCCGCTGTTGCGCGGAATGATGGAAAGCAGCCCGATGCGGGCGGAAGGGATGCGGCTGATTTGCCGCAATAGAAAAGGTGTATGCCTAAACGACCGGGCTGCAAAGTTTGATTGAGCAGGTGATGGTTTGGGTCATGATGTGCTCCTTTCTTTGCAGTGGGTGGATGAAAGCAGCGGATTATAGGTTTGGGAGACCTTATTGGCAAGCATACGGCGTTTTACACGCCATTAACTGTGGCAAAAGGCAAACAGGCCGTCTGAAAGCCTTTCAGACGGCCTGCTGCTTTCAGACGGCCTTAACCGTGCAATGCACGTTTGTCGGCAGCCAATGCGGCTTCATGCACCACTTCGGACAAGGTCGGATGGGCATGGATGATGCGGGCGATGTCTTCGCTGCTGGCGGAGAATTCGAGGGAAGTTACGCCTTCGGCAATCAGTTCGCTCACCATCGGGCCGACCATGTGCACACCCAAGATGCGGTCGGTTTTGGCATCGGCCAGCACTTTAACCGTGCCTTTGGCTTTGCCCAATCCCAGGGCGCGGCCGTTTGCGCCGAAGCCGGAAGTACCTTTTTTGTATTCCACGCCTTCGGCTTTGAGCTGTTCTTCGGTTTTGCCGACCCAGGCGATTTCGGGATCGGTGTAAATCACGAACGGTACGTTGTTGAAGTCGATATGCGGTTTCTGACCGGCGATGCGCTCAGCAACCGCCACGCCTTCGTCGCTGGCTTTGTGCGCCAGCATCGGGCCGCGAACCACGTCGCCGATTGCCCAGACATTAGGCAGGTTGGTGCGGCATTCGCCGTCCACTTTGACAAAGCCGCGCTCGTCTTTTTCCAAGCCGACGGCTTCGGCATTCAGGCCTTCGGTGTTCGGGATACGACCGATGGAAACGATGAGTTTGTCGAATACTTCGGTTTTGGCTTCGCCTGCAGCGGTTTGGTAGGCAACGGACACGCCTTTGCCTTCAGACTTGATGTCGCCGATTTTCACGCCCAGTTCGATGTTCAAACCCTGCTCTTTGGTGAAGTATTTGAAGGCTTCTTTGGCGATTTGCTGGTCGGCGGCGGCAAGGAAGGTCGGCATGGCTTCGAGGATGGTTACTTGCGAACCGACGCGGTTCCATACGGAACCCATTTCCAAACCGATCACGCCCGAACCGATGATACCCAGTTTGGCGGGCACTTCGGTCAGGTTCAATGCGCCTTCGTTGTCCAATACGTTTACATTGTCGATGGCAATCTGCGGCAGCGGACGCGGCACGGAACCGGTCGCTACGATGACGTGTTTGGCTTCGATAACGGTTTTTTCGCCTTTGTTATCGACTTCGATTTGGTAGGCATCGCCGTTTTTGCCTTTGAACGAACCTTTGCCGTGCAGGCTGGCCACTTTGTTTTTTTGAAATAAGAAGGCAATGCCGCCGGTGAGTTTGGTAACGATGGCGTCTTTGCGCGCAATCATTTTCGCTGCGTCGAATTTGATGTCGCCGACGCTGATGCCGTGTTCGGCAAAATCATGCTGCGCGGCATGGAAATGTTCGCTGGATTGCAACAGGGCTTTGGAAGGAATGCAGCCGACGTTCAGGCAGGTACCGCCCAGCGCGGGCGCATCGCCTGCTTTGTTGACGCCTGCATCGACACAGGCGGTTTTAAAACCCAGTTGGGCGGCGCGGATGGCGGCAACATATCCACCCGGGCCTGCGCCGATTACGGCGACATCGTATTGAGACATTGTTCTATATCCTTTAAAAATATTGTTATTTGCGTTGAAACATGGTTTTCAGACGGCCTCTTTCAGGTTGAGGCCGTCTGAAAGGCGATATATGCCTTATATGCCCTGCATGGCTTGGGCGGTAAATTTCAGACGGCCTGTCTGTAACAACAGGCCGTCTGAAAAACGCTTACAAATCGAGCAACAGGCGTGCAGGGTCTTCCAACAGGTCTTTGATGGTTACCAAAGTCAGCACGGCTTCGCGGCCGTCGATGATGCGGTGGTCGTAAGAGAGTGCCAAATACATCATCGGGCGGACAACGACTTGGCCGTTTTCTACCACAGCGCGCTCTTTGGTCGCATGCATACCCAAAATGGCAGATTGCGGCGGGTTGATGATCGGGGTAGACATCATGGAGCCGAAAGTGCCGCCGTTGGTGATGCTGAAGGTGCCGCCGGTCAGGTCTTCGATGGCAATTTTGCCGTCTTTGGCTTTTTTCGCGTAATCGACGATGGCTTGTTCGATGTCGGCAATGCTCATTTGGTCGGCATCGCGCAAAATCGGCACAACCAGGCCGCGCGGGCTGCCGATGGCGATACCGATGTCGAAGTAACCGTGATACACGATGTCTTTGCCGTCAACAGAGGCATTGACCACCGGATATTTTTTCAGCGCGGCTACGGCTGCTTTGACGAAGAAAGACATGAAGCCCAGTTTGACACCGTGTTCTTTCTCGAATTTTTCTTTGTATTTCGCACGCAAGTCCATGATCGGTTTCATGTTGACTTCGTTGAAGGTGGTCAGGATAGCGTTTTCCTGTTGAGAAGCCAACAGGCGTTCGGCCACGCGTGCACGCAGACGGCTCATCGGCACGCGTTCTTCAGGACGTGCGCCCACAGGAATCGGAGCGGCGGCTTTCGGAGCGGCAGAAGCGTTTTGCACGTCTTCTTTCAATACGCGGCCGTCACGGCCCGAGCCTTGGATGCTGCCGACATCCACGCCTTTTTCAGCAGCCAGTTTGGCAGCGGCAGGCATGGCGACACCGGCCTGTGCATTGGAGGCGGCTGCAGGTGCGGCTGCTTCGGCGGCAGGCGCGGCTTGGGCGGGAGCTGCAGAAACGGCTGCAGCTTCGGTATCGATTTTGGCCAAAACCTGTTGCGAGGTAACGGTATCTCCTTCGTTCACGATGATTTCAACCAATACGCCGGCTTGCGGGGCGGGTACTTCCAATACGACTTTGTCTGTTTCGATATCGACTAAAATTTCGTCGCGGGCAACGGCTTCGCCGATTTTTTTATGCCAGGCAAGCAGGGTGCCTTCTGTAATACTTTCGGCGAATACGGGAACATTTACTTCTACTATCATTTTTTACTCCTAGGTGTGGTTGTATGCAGCCCGGAAATCATCCGAGCCGCGCCTGTACGGCAGTTACTTGAATGTGAAGGCATCTTCCACCAGCTGTTTCAGCTGTGCGGCATGTTTGCTGCCGTAGCCTACGGCAGGAGATGCGCTGGCGGGACGGCCTGCATAAATGAGTTTCTGGCCTTCTTTCGCCAAAGCTTCCAAGCGGTGGCGTGTCTGATACCACGCGCCTTGGTTTTTCGGCTCTTCCTGAGCCCACATGATTTCGGTCGCATTCGGATATTTGGCCAATTCTGCTTCCGCTTCGGCATATGGGAAAGGATAAAGCTGTTCGGCACGCACAATGGCCACTTCTTCTTCCAGACCGCGTTCGGCACGTCCAGCAGTCAAATCGTAATAAACCTGACCTGCGCAAAGGATAACGCGTTTTACTTTGCCGTTGTCGGCACGTTGCACGGTATCGCCGATAACGGGGCGGAAGGTCGTGCCTTCCAGGAAGTTTTCCAGCGGGCTGGTTGCATCTTTAAAGCGCAACAGGCGTTTGGACATGAAGATGATCAGCGGGCGGCGCATTGTCCGTAGAACCTGACGGCGCAGGATATGGAACATCTGCGAGGCTTCAGACGGCATGATGACCTGCATATTGTGTTCGGCACACAGTTGCAGCCAACGCTCCAAACGTCCGGACGAGTGTTCCGGACCCTGCCCGTCATAGCCGTGCGGCAGGATGACTGTCAGACCGCACAAACGACCCCATTTGGTTTCACCGGAAGAGATGAATTGGTCAATCGCCACTTGCGCGCCGTTGGCAAAATCGCCGAATTGCGCTTCCCAAATGGTCAGCATATCCGGAGCAGAGCAGGCATGGCCGTATTCATAAGCCAGCACGGCCTCTTCATTCAGAATGGAGTCGATAACGGTAAACGGTGCCTGGCTGTCGCTGATGTGCTGCAGCGGGATATAAATGCCGGCATCCCATTTTTCGCGGTTTTGGTCATGCAGTACAGCCTGACGATGTGAGAAAGTACCACGACCGGAATCTTCGCCGGAAATACGTACGCCGGTGCCTTTTGTTACCATGCTGGCATAAGCGATGGTCTCCGCCATGCCCCAGTCGATATTCTGTTCGCCGGCCGCCATTGCTTTGCGGTTCTCCACCAGCCGTTTGGAGGTGTTGTGCAAGCCGAACCCTTCGGGAACATAGGTAAATTTATCGGCCAAGCGTTTGATGTCTTCGGCAGATAAGCCGCTTTGCACAGCTTCACGCCAGTCTTTGCCCTGATATTTTGTCCAATCAACGCTGTGTTTGCTGGTGTAATCCGACAGACGTGTCTGCTCGACGTGTTCACCGCGATCCAAGGCATCGCGGTAAGCTTGGACATACGAATCGGTTTGTTCTTGGCTGACAACACCTTCTTGAACCAATTTTTCCGCATACAGTGCGCGTGTGCCCGGATGTTTGGCCACGGCTTTGTACATCATCGGCTGGGTCAATGTCGGGTCATCGCTCTCGTTGTGCCCGTTTTTGCGGTAGCACACCACATCGACCACAACATCTTTATGGAATGTTTTGCGGTAGTCCATTGCCGCCTGCATGACCATGCAAACTGCCTCGGGATCGTCGCCATTCACATGGAAAATCGGCGCATCGACCATTTTGGCAATGTCTGTACAATAAACGGTTGAACGGGTATCGCGCGTATCGGAAGTGGTAAAGCCGATTTGGTTGTTCACTACGACGTGCACAGTTCCGCCCGTAGTGTAGCCACGGGTTAGCGACATATTGAATACCGCCTGGTTTACACCCAAGCCAATGAAGGCCGAATCGCCGTGAATCAACACCGGCAAGACCTGCTTCTGACCATCTTCACCGCGGCGCGTTTGTTTGGCACGGCTTGAACCTTCAACCACGGGATTGACGATTTCCAAGTGTGAGGGATTAAATGCCAAGGTAACATGTATTGGGCCTGTTGGCGTGGAAATATCGGAGCTGAAGCCGGTATGGTATTTCACGTCGCCGCTCGGCAGTTTGATTTCAGCACGGCCTTCAAATTCGGCGAACAAATCGCTCGGTTTTTTACCCAAGGTATTGACCAACACATTCAGACGGCCTCGGTGCGCCATACCGACAATCACCTCTTCCACGCCGTCTTTACCGGCATTTTGTACCAGATAGTTCAATGCCAGAATTGAACTTTCTCCACCTTCCACGCCGAAACGTTTTTGGCCGACATATTTGTTTTGCAGATAACGTTCCAATGTCTCCGCAGCTGTCAGCTGTTTCAAAATATAGAGTTTTTGTTCGGAATCATATTTCGGCGTAGAGGAAACGCTCTCGAAATAATCACGAATCCAGCGGCGCTCGGTGCGGTTGGTTATATGCATGTATTCAATACCAACCGAACCGCAATAAGTCTGCTTCAATTTACTCAGGATTTCCGACAAAGTCAGCTTCTCGTACTGCCCGCCGAAATCTCCCGGGCCTACATTGAATTTAACCGCCATATCCTCATCAGAAAGGCCGTGGAATTTAGGATCCAAACCTTCGATATGGATAGGCGGTTTACGTTTCAAGGGGTCCAGCTGCGCCGCACCGACACCCTGAATGCGGTAAGCGGAAATCAGGCGCAAAACACCCACTTGTTTTTTCAGCATATTTTCGTCAACAGTACCCACTGCAATCGGACGGGATTTTGCCAATTTGACAAAAGATTCCTGAATGGGGCGGTGAGCCACATCACGTTCGGCAAAGCCTGGCTGAGCAGCCAGTTCGGAAAAATATTGCCTCCAATATTCTTCCACCGAATCGGGATTGTTCAGAAATTCTTCATACAACTCCTCAATATATGGAGCGTTTGAACCGAAAAGATAAGAGAAGTTTTGTTTTTCATCCATCATGGCATGGCCTTTTCTGCTTGAGAAAATTTAATTTGGGAAACTGAATTTACCACGTTAAAACACATTACTCGCATAACGGTAATATTTTACTCGTTATACCTTTCTATGACTACCACACGGCAAAAAAGAAAGCAGGATGACTCCCGCTTTCCTTGTTTTATATCAGATTACCGCTTTTCCACCGGGGTATAGTCTCGACGCGGCGCACCGGTATACAGCTGGCGCGGACGGCCGATTTTCTGATTCGGATCAGAAATCATCTCATGCCAGTGGGAAATCCAACCTACTGTGCGCGCCAAAGCGAAGATAACGGTAAACATGGAAACCGGGATACCCAATGCGGACAATACGATGCCTGAATAGAAGTCAACATTCGGATACAGTTTTTTCTCAATGAAATATGGATCGTTCAATGCGATTTTTTCCAATTCCATCGCCAGCTTGAATTTCGGATCGTTTTCCAAACCCAATTCGCGCAATACTTCGTCGCATGTTTTCTTCATGATGGCGGCACGCGGATCCATGTTTTTGTACACACGGTGTCCGAAACCCATCAGGCGGTATTTCTTGGCTTTCACCCCCTCCATGAATTCGGCAACTTTGGATACATCTCCGATTTCGTCCAACATATTTAACACAGCTTCGTTCGCACCACCGTGAGAAGGACCCCACAGGCTGGCGATACCGGCTGCAATACAGGCAAAAGGATTCGCTCCAGAAGAACCTGCCAAACGGACAGTAGAAGTAGAAGCGTTTTGCTCATGGTCGGCGTGCAAGATAAAGATTCTGTCCAATGCGCGAACCAATACCGGATTTGGCTTGTATTCTTCACATGGTGTTGCAAACATCATGTGCATAAAGTTTGCCGTGTAAGAGAGGTCGTTCTTCGGATAATTGAACGGCAGGCCGTTGGAGTAGCGGTAACACATCGCCGCAATAGTCGGGATTTTGGAAATCAGGCGGTAAATGGCGACTTTGCGGTGTTCGGGATCGGCAATTTCCAAGCTGTCTTGATAGAAGGCAGACAAAGCACCAACCACGCCAACCATCATTGCCATCGGATGCGCATCGCGGCGGAAGCCGCGGAAGAACCATGTCAACTGTTCATGTACCATAGTGTGGTGCATGACTGTATTAACAAACTTTTCCTTTTGCTCAGCATTAGGCAGTTCGCCATAAATCAAAAGGTAACAGGTCTCCAAATAATCACCTTGTTCGGCAAGCTGCTCAATCGGATACCCACGATAATAGAGATAGCCTTTATCGCCGTCGATAAAGGTTATCTTTGATTCACAACTGGCTGTCGAAACAAAACCCGGATCGAAAGTAAACATTCCGCTGCCTTTGGTGAAGGTGCGAATATCGACCACTTCGTTGCCCAAAGTACCTTTCAATACCGGCAGTTCAAGAGGTTCTTTACCTGCGATTTCTACTTTAATTGACTGAGACATCTCTTACTCCTTTATTCTTCTAAAAGTGGCATTTTCAGACGGCCTTACCTATAGCTCAGCTTCGCCTGATTTTATCCAGCAGCAATGCAAACTGAGGATTGTCTGTTGTTTCTTTCTGATTGACCAGAGCCAAAAACTCCTGATCCGGCAAATCCAAAATTTCAACGAATACCGACAGTTCAGCATTGCTAAGATGCTGGAATTCTTTTTCCATAAACCGCTTGAGCACGATATCGAGCTCAAGCAGTCCACGGCGTGTCAGGAAACGGATGCGCCGTTTCGCTGCATCATCAAAAGTTACCATATCTAGACTGCTCGTTTCAACATGATTTCTTTGATTTTTCCGATTGCACGGGTAGGATTCAAATGTTTCGGACATGCATCAACACAATTCATGATGGTATGACAACGGAACAGACGGTATGGATCATTTAAATTATCCAACCGTTCATTGGTAATCGTGTCGCGGCTATCGGCAATAAAACGGTAAGCATTCAGCAAACCGGAAGGACCGACGAACTTGTCGGGATTCCACCAGAACGACGGACAAGAAGTCGAACAGCAGGCGCACAAAATACATTCGTACAAGCCATCCAATTCTTTACGCTCTTCCTGACTTTGCAAACGTTCTTTACGAGGATCAACCGGAGTGTCGTTTACCACATAAGGCTTGATTGAATGATATTGCTTGAAGAACTGAGTCATATCAACAATCAAGTCACGTATAACCGGAAGACCGGGCAACGGGCGCAACACAATGGGCTGTGCCAAGCTTCGGATATCGACGAGACACGCCAAACCGTTTTTCCCATTGATGTTCATGCCGTCTGAACCACAGATACCTTCCCTACATGAACGGCGGAACGACAAACTGTCGTCTTGCGCTTTTAATTTGATAATCGCATCAAGTAACTTAACATCCGTTGGTTCTATTTCCAACTCGTAATCTTTCATGTATGGCTTGGCATCCACATCGGGATTGTAGCGATACACTTGCAGACGTATTTTTTCCATGTGTGCATTCCTTTAGTAAACGCGCTTGGCCGGTTCGATATAATCGACCGTAAGCGGTTTGGTATGAACCGGTTTGTAATCCAAACGGTTGTCAGCCGAATAAAAGAGGGAGTGTTTCATCCAATTGACATCATCACGATCCGGATGATCGTCCGAAGCATGGGCACCACGGGATTCTTTGCGTGCTTCTGCCGCAATCATGGTCGCTTTGGCAACCTCCATAAGGTTATCCAACTCCAACGCTTCAATACGCGCTGTATTCCACACCATGCTCTTATCGCCGATTTCTGTATTTTTTGCACGTTCATACAGTTTCAGAACTTTATCCACACCTTCTTTCAAAATAGCATCGGTACGGAACACACCTGCATGCAGCTGAACGGTACGCTGCAATTCAGTGCGTAAAGCATCTACTTTTTCGCCGTTAGCCTGGCCGTTCAAACGATCCAAACGCTGTTTTGTAAACATTCCCGCATCTTTCGGCAAAGGTTTCCAGTCAGATTGTTCTTTAACATAAGCAATCATGCTGTCACCGGCTGACTTACCGAATACCACCAAGTCAAGTAACGAGTTGGTACCCAGCCTGTTTGCGCCGTGTACTGAAGCACAAGCACATTCACCTGCGGCGTACAAACCTTTAACAGGGACTTCCGGGTTTCCGTCCTTAGGAACGACAACCTCACCGTGATAGTTGGTTGGAATACCGCCCATCATATAGTGTGTGGTCGGCACAACGGGAATCGGGTCTTTAATCGGATCAATACCGGCAAACTGGATGGAAATCTCGCGGATACCCGGTAGTTTTTCCATAATTTTTTCTGCACCGATGTGATCGATTTTCAACAACACATGGTCTTTATTTTTACCGCAACCGCGACCTTCGTAGATTTCCATTGCCATTGCACGGGAAACCACATCACGCGATGCCAAGTCTTTAACAGTTGGAGCATAACGCTCCATAAAACGTTCGCCATCCGCATTCAACAGGATACCGCCCTCGCCACGTACACCTTCGGTAATCAATACCCCCGCACCTGCCACGCCAGTCGGATGGAATTGCCAGAACTCCATATCTTCCAACGGAATACCTGCACGCGCGCAAATACCCAAGCCGTCGCCGGTATTCATAAAGGCGTTGGTAGAAGAAGCGTAAATACGGCCGGCACCTCCGGTAGCAAACAACACCGCTTTGGCATGGAAAATATAAACATCGCCTGTTTCCATTTCCATCACAGTTACGCCGACTACATCACCATTTTCATCGCGGATCAAATCCAGCGCAGTCCACTCAACAAAAAACTGTGTATTGGCACGAACATTCTGCTGATACAAAGTATGCAACATTGCATGGCCTGTACGGTCGGCAACCGCACAAGCACGTTCTACGGCACGCTTGCCGTGCTCAGCAGTATGACCGCCGAAAGGACGCTGATAAATTTTACCGCTTTCCACGCGGTCGAAAGGCATGCCCATGTGCTCCAATTCAATTACTGCTTCAGGCGCAGCACGGCACATAAATTCAATCGCATCTTGGTCGCCTAGCCAGTCCGAACCTTTCACAGTATCGTACATATGCCAATCCCAACGGTCTTCCTGCACATTACCGAGAGATGCGGAAATACCGCCTTGTGCCGCTACAGTATGCGAACGGGTCGGAAATACCTTTGATAATACGGCGGTATTCAAACCGGCTTTAGAAAGTTGCAATGCCGCACGCAAGCCGGCACCGCCGCCGCCTACAATGACGGCATCAAATTTACGGATAGGGAAGCTCATCAATTCACTCCTATGCTTACCAAATTACTTTGAACGAATAAACTGCGCACATCACCAACCAAACAATAGTGGCGCAGTGCAGTGTCAAACGCAGGCCGAAAGGCTTGACATAGTCCATCCACAAATCGCGGATACCGACCCACGCATGCAGAAGCAAAGCAATAAGCGTAGTTTGCGTGAACACTTTAACCCAAGTTTTACCGAAGAATGCCTGCCATTGCGAATAATCCTCCGCACCCGCCATTCCGAGCAGGAAGAGGAAGAATACAACAGCATAAATAATCATGATAACTGCCGTAATACGCTGTGCCGCCCAGTCTCTCAGGCCATAATGGGCTCCGGCCAATTTGCGGTCTACCATAATGCCACTCCCAATACCAAAGTCAGCGACAAGGAAATAATCAAAACCAATTTAGCCGTCTTACGGCAAGTTTGAAGTTCCAAACCTTGATGCGCATCCAGCAACAAGAAACGGATACCCGCACACAGATGGTGCAGGAAAGCCCACAAAACACCGATCAGTATCAGCTTGACCAACGGATTGTCAGCCACGGCTTTATACGATTCGAAATCTTCGCCGCTGCTTAACGAACCGTTCAACAACATCAACAAAACCGGAATCATGATGAACAGGATAACACCGCTCGCACGGTGCAGAATGGAGACAATCCCGGGAACAGGCAAATGTCGAACCAACACCTGCAAATCCAGGAATACAGGTCGTTTTTTCGTCTGCATTTCAATTCCTCTTTAAATGAACGATATTTTTCAAACTCTCAAAAACCAAGCAACTTGATGATGCAATCCGACTTTTAACAGATGCTACATCAAGTTACGTCAGGCCATAATTTACCCTGTTTGCCGCAAGTTGAATAGCCCTTTCGATATTTTTTTTAATCTGTTTTTACATCTAAATTACAAATAAAAACGGTTTTCAACCATAATAGTTGCCATTTCTTTATTTAACATACAGTTACACTCCAACTTAGTATCACCCAAACAGAATATCCGGGCCACAGAATCAAAAACCTACACCACTCCCCTGCCCCTCTCACTAGAAAAATAAATTTACGCAATAAAATTCAATTTATTACAATTAAATATGTTTTCTTGCATCTCTTTTTCGCCAAACTGAATACTGTCCGGCATATTTGAGACGGAATTTCGTTTTACAGCCCATCCGTAATCAAACTACACAAAACTACAGATTCGCTGTTTTCTTCTTTACACATCTTGATTAAACATTATTCCATCAAGTAAACTCACGTCATGCCCTTCGGTATATAACGCATTTCTGTTTACCGATACGGCCTTTCCTTTCAACCCATTCATCTATGAAAGAGGAGAATTTCCGTTATGAAATCACCCGTTCGTGTTGCCGTAACCGGTGCTGCCGGCCAAATCGGTTATGCCCTGCTGTTCCGTATTGCCAGCGGTGAAATGCTGGGCAAAGACCAACCCGTTATCCTGCAGCTGTTGGATTTGCCTCAGGCTCAAAATGCCGTTAAAGGCGTGATGATGGAACTGCAAGACTGCGCCTTCCCGCTCTTGGCCGATATGTTTACCACCGACGACCCCGAAGTCGCCTTTAAAGATGCGCAAATCGCCATTCTGGTCGGCTCCCGTCCGCGCAGCAAAGGCATGGAACGTGCCGACCTGTTGCAGGCTAATGCCGCCATCTTCACCGTTCAGGGCGCAGCATTGAACAAAGTGGCCGACCGTAACGTCAAAGTGCTGGTTGTGGGCAACCCTGCCAATACCAATGCCTACATCGCCATGAAGTCCGCCCCAGACCTGCCGTCCAAAAACTTTACCGCCATGCTGCGCCTAGACCACAACCGCGCATTGAGCCAAGTGGCCGAAAAAACCGGCAAACCCGTTTCACAAATCGAAAAACTGTGCGTTTGGGGCAACCACTCGCCCACGATGTATGCCGATTACCGCTTCGCCACCATCAATGGTGAAAGCGTGAAAGACATGATTAACGACCAAGACTGGAACGCCAACACCTTCCTGCCTACAGTCGGCAAACGCGGCGCGGCCATTATCGAAGCGCGAGGCCTGTCTTCCGCCGCATCTGCTGCCAATGCCGCCATTGACCACATTCGCGACTGGGTGCTGGGCACCAACGGCAAATGGGTAACCATGGGTATTCCGTCTGACGGCTCTTACGGCATTCCGAAAGACACAATGTTCGGCTTCCCCGTAACCTGCGAAAACGGCGAATACAAACTGGTGGAAGGCTTAGAAATCGACGATTTCAGCCGTGAGCGCATCAACGCCACCTTGAAAGAGTTGGAAGAAGAAAAAGCCGGTATCGCCCACCTGCTGTAATTCGACCAAACTGCAAAAATCCTCCAAACTGCCGGCTTAACCGGCAGTTTTTTCATGCCTGTGGGAAAGCCGGGCCATTCACTATATAATTTACCCGTCCCAAAACCGAAACAGAAACGGCCTCACCATGCCGGCGGAAAAAATCTACTATGCGGTCATCATCCTGCTGTCGGCAGTGTCTGTACTGCTGTCCCCGTTTTTTTATGTCCGCCGCAGCCATAACGGCCTAAAAATCACGCCGCCCCGCAAAAGGCAATGGCTGGCGATTGTTGCCGCCAACCTGATTACCTGTCTGATTTTGCTGCTGGTTTGGTATTTTTGGTTTTAACCGACACAACGAAAGGAAACCGTATGAAACACATTACCTTGGCCGCCCTGCTGTTGGCTGCGATGCTGCCCGCGCAGGCTGCCGTTTACGCCTGCAAAGACGCATCGGGACGCACAACCTACACCCAAGACCCTCGCGGCAAAAACTGCCAAACAAGCGACCTTGGCCGTCCGTCCGTATACTCCTCTGTCAAGCCTTCCTCCGACAGCACCACATACACGCCCCGGCAAACTACTTATGAAGGCTCGTCCCCTTCAGGCGGGCAAACCGTAGCAGGCGGCATCAACAACGAACAAATCGCCGCCGCGCAACAACGCCTGCAAAACGCCAAACAGGCCTTGGAAGAAGGCCGGAAAGTGCGCTACGGCAACGAACGCAACTACGCCAAATATCTGGAACGGATTTCCGGTTTGGAAAACGCGGTCAAACAGGCTGAGACAGAATTGAACAATCTGAGCAAATAACCGTCCCTCCAAATCCGAAACATCACAAAGGCCGTCTGAAAATCCACTTTCAGACGGCCTTCCGCATCTATCCCTGCCTTATACCGCAGCGACAAATAGCGCAATAATGCAGACAAATCCGGCACTCCACATCATCGAGCGCAAGCGCGGTTCGTCGGCAATGTAGCAGAAGATAAACAACAGGCGGAACAAAACAAACAACCCCGCCCAAATATTGATTACCGACTGTGCGGCATTGCCGGTGGCATGGGCGACAATCACGGCGGCGGCAAACGGGGCAAACGCCTCGAAACAATTCTGCTGCGCGGCATCGGCGCGTGCGGCCGCACCTTCCGCCTTTTCCAAAAACGCCCTCGGATTACCGTTATCCCGAGTAAAAACAAACCCCGCGCTTTTCTTCGCATAAAACGCACAACCCAACGGCATCAGCATGGCCGCAAAAATACACCAATAAGCAAAAGTCATCACATTCTCCTTTCAAAATGCTTTGCATACGCCGCATTATATAACGACTGCCTTACTACTGAGGCAAACCCGTACGGCCAAGGTTATAATACCGCGATTCCATTCAGAAAGCCGACCATGCCTCCCGGTATCTCCCTCGCCCTGTCCGCCGCCCGCCTTACCCCCCAGGCAGGTTACATCTTTGCCGCCGTTTTCGCCATCCTGCTCATTGCCTCGCTAATCGGCCAATGGCTGAGACGCAAACACGGCGCGGCCAACGCCACCATCGCCAACCTGAATGCCCGCATTTATGCCTGGTGGCTGATGACGTTTGTCCTGCTGGCCGCTTTCTGGTTCGGCAAAATCGGCGCGGTCATCCTCTTTTTCCTGATTTCCTTTGCCGCCCTGCGCGAATTCATGACCCTGATTTACCGCCGCCGCAGCGATTATTACAGCATGGCGGCCTGCTTCTACATCCTGCTGCCCGGGCAATACTATCTGGTATGGAGCGAATGGTACGGCCTGTTTGCCCTTCTGATTCCGATGTACGCCTTCCTGCTGCTGCCCATCATCGCCAGCATGAACGGGCAAACCGCCCACTTCCTCGAACGTGCCGCCAAAACCCAATGGATGGCCATGGTTTGCATTTTCTGCCTGTCGCACGTCCCCGCCCTGCTGTTTCTGGAAATAGACGGATTCGACAAAGAAAACAACATCCTGCTGCTGATTTTCCTGATAGGCGTCGTACAGACATCCGACGTATTACAATACATCTGGGGCAAACTGATCGGCGGCGCGAAAATCATGCCTTCGTTATCCCCGTCCAAAACCGTTTCCGGCACCGTCGGCGGCATCGCCTCGGCCACAATATTAGCCGTCCTGATGGCGCCGATTACCCCGTTCAACCCGTGGCAGGCCGGCGCGATGGGGCTGATTATCTGCCTGATGGGATTCTTCGGCGGACTCGTCATGTCGGCCATCAAGCGCGACTACGGCGTCAAAGACTGGGGCAACATGATACAAGGCCACGGCGGCATGCTCGACCGCGTCGATTCCGTCTGCTTCGCCGCCCCCGTCTTCTTCCACATCGTGCGTTACTACTGGACCTAAAAACCCGCAGGCCGTCTGAAAACACCCTTTCAGACGGCTTCATATAGCCGATTCGTCTTTACTTACAAGCAAGCATTCTTTCCCTTTTTCAGACGGCCTGATTACATTACCGTCCAACTTCAAGCCGCCTGAAAAAGGAAACCCCATGACCACGCCCGAAACCGCCCCCGTCTTGCGCTTCATCACCGCCGGCAGCGTCGACGACGGAAAATCCACCCTCATCGGCCGCCTGCTCTACGACAGCAAAACCCTGCTGACCGACCAACTCGCCAAACTCGACCAAACGGCGCAAAACGGCCAAACGCCCGACTTCGCCGGCCTGACCGACGGCCTGGCCGCCGAACGCGAACAAGGCATCACCATCGACGTCGCCTACCGCTACTTCGCCACCTCGAAACGCAAATTCATCATCGCCGACACCCCCGGGCACGAACAATACACCCGCAACATGGTTACCGGCGCATCTACCGCCGACGCCGCCATCATCCTGATAGACGCCACCCGCGTCGATTTCAACGGCGAAGAGCCCGCCCTGCTGCCGCAAACCAAACGCCACAGCGCGATACTCAAACTGCTCGGCACCCCGCACATCATCGTCGCCGTCAACAAACTCGACCTGATCGGCTTCGACCATGCCGCCTACGAAAAAATCGTTTCCGCCTATCGAAAACTGGCCGCGCAAATCGGCCTGAACGCCGACATCCGCTTCATCCCCATCAGCGCGCTGGGCGGCGACAACATCGTCAATCCCAGTGCAAACACCCCTTGGTATCAGGGCGAACCGCTGCTGCCCCTGCTCGAAAACCTACCTGCCGCCCAAAGCAAAACCGAACACCAGCCCTCCTGCTTCCCCGTCCAGCGCGTCGCCCGGCAAGACGGCAGCAGCAGCGACGACTTCCGCGGCTATCAGGGCAGGCTTGAAGCAGGCCGTCTGAAAACCGGCGGCGAAGTCAAAATCCTGCCGGCCGGACACACCGCGCGCATCGCCCAAATCCACACCCCGCAAGGCCCGGCAGAAGAAGCGGCCGCAGGGGAAGTATTGACCGTAACGCTGGACCGCGACATCGACATCTCGCGCGGCGACGCCATCGTTGCCGCCGACAGCCCCATACAGCCGGCCAAGCAAATCCAAGCCGCCGTCTGCTGGTTCGACGACACCCCGCTCAACACCGGCCGCCGCTACCTGCTCAAACACACCACCCGCACCACCGCCGCCAAAATCAAAAGCATCAGCTATGTGTGGGACGTACACACCCTGAGCCGAGTAACCGCTGCCGACACCTTGAAAACAAACGACATAGGCCGTCTGAACATCGCCCTGCAGCAACCGCTCAATGCCGTGCCGTATACCGAAAACCCCGCATTGGGCGCATTCATCCTGATAGACGAAGCCACCAACCACACCGTGGCCGCAGGCATGATAGGCCGCGAACACGGCGAATCCGACAGCTTCGAAATCTGATTTACGCCGCCACGCAAACTTAAAGGCCGTCTGAAAACGTGCTTTCGCTGTTTCAGACGGCCTCTTCTATGTCTTTCGGCACAACGGCATTCTAACCGATACGCAACTGCCTATTTTTTCCGATCCACCAATGCGCAAACGGCTTTGGCAAGCGGCAAATCCCTATTCAGTTCGTCCGACTCAACCAATGCTTCTTGGGAATACTCTTCCCGAGGGTAAGGCCCGTCCACGCTTAAAACCCGGTTATTGGCATCAAACGTTACCGTAGTCGCCGCAGCGGCTTCTTCAAACCGGTATTTACCGCAATGCACAACTGTCAGGAAACGTGCATAACTTGCCTTTTTATGACGCATGCCCGAAGTATCTTTGCGACCGTATTTGATTTCTCCGACAATAGTGTAAATATGCTTCGCCTTATCATCCAAACGCAAAGTGTCGGGATAAATACTATTTTTATCCCCGTCTGCGGCAAAAAGCGGATGCGGGTCAATCGCCTGCGCTTTACCTAAACTGCCGCCGTCCCGCAACATGGCGACGACCGGGTCGTTTTGCCAAGCCGCACCGCCTTTGGCAAATACGGGCGACACGGCCAACATGGCGCACAGGCAGCAAACTTTTTTCAAATCCATCTGTCGTTCCTTAACAAAAAATCTTTACGTCAGCCCGATTACAGTCAAATAAAGCCGGCTGACAAACCACGCCGTCTGAAAACATCATTCCTCGTTTTCAGACGGCCTCTTTAATACTTCGAAACTGCTTTTAATAATCCAACTCGCCGCTTGCGCGTTTGGCTTTAAAGTCGCGCGTTTCCTGCACAATCACCCTCGATAGCAACAACAGCGCAATCAGGTTCGGAACCGCCATCAGGCCGTTGAAGGTATCGGCAGCCGCCCACACCATATCCATGCTGAGGACTGTGCCGAGCATGACCGTGGCGACGTAAATCACGCGGTACATCGGCACGGATTTGTCGCCGAATACATAAGTGGCGCATTTTTCGCCGTAGTAACACCAACCCAGCGTAGTCGAATAAGCGAAGAAAATCAGGCCGATGGTAACCACCCAGCCGCCGTAGCCGGACAGCATCGCATCAAAAGTGGCGGTCGTCAGTGCCGCACCTTCCAGGTCGGGGACGGCAAATGCACCGCCGTTGCTTTGCAATATGCCCATCACCAGCACGATGCCGGTAATCGAGCAGACGATGATGGTGTCCAAAAACGTACCCGTCATCGACACCAAGGCCTGACGCACGGGATGGTCGGTTTTCGCGGCGGCGGCGGCAATCGGCGCCGAACCCATACCGGCCTCGTTGGAAAAGACCCCGCGTGCCACGCCGTAGCGGATGACCGTACCGACCACGCCGCCGGCCACGGCCTGTCCGGTAAAGGCATCGTGCATGATGACTTTCAACGCAGGCAGCAGCAAATCGAAATGCATGGCGACTACCACCAGTCCGCCGACTATATACAGCACCGCCATAAACGGCACCACCACCGAGCTGACGCGTGAAATACTTTGAATGCCGCCCAACACCACGAACGCGGTAATCAGCGTCAGTACCACGCCGGTAATCCAAGTATCGATGCCGAAGCTGCTGTGCACCGCCTGCGCCACCGAATTGGCCTGCACCGTACTGCCGATGCCGAATGAGGCCATCACGCCGAAAAAGGCAAACAGGAAGGCCAGCCATTTCCATTTTTTGCCCAAGCCGTTTTCAATGTAATACATCGGCCCGCCGGACATTTCGCCTTTGCTGTTGGTAACGCGGTATTTCACTGCCAGCACGCCTTCGCCGTATTTGGTGGCCATGCCGAAAATGGCGGTAATCCACATCCAGAATACCGCGCCCGGCCCGCCGGTTACCACGGCCGTGGCCACGCCGGCGATGTTGCCCGTGCCGATGGTGGCCGACAAGGCCGTCATCAGCGCGCCGAAATGCGATACGTCGCCTTCGTGGTCGCTGCCGTCGTCCTTCTTAGGATGCGGGCGGAAAGCCTGTTTCAAGGCATAAAACAGCATGCCAAACTGCAAGCCGCGCAGGATAAGCGTCAGCCAGATGCCCGTGCCGACCAGCAGCACCAGCATGACCGGCCCCCAAACGATGTTGTCGTTTAACCAATGGATGAATTTTTCAACCTGCTCCATCTTGCAGATTCTCCGAATTGTTTACAATTTGACCAAGCGGCGCATTTCAGCACACAATGTAAATTTATGCAAGCAAAAAAACGGCCGCCTTTACCTGCGTCGTGGTAAGATGGCCGCTGTTTTTCTTTCCCGCCGAACAGCCATGAGCAAAACCGACCACCCCGTTACGCCCGCCGTCCGCTTCCTGCGGCAGCATAAAATCGAGTTCGTCCCGCACCTTTACCCATACGAGGAACGCGGCGGCACGGCGCATTCGGCACACTGCCTGAATGTGGACGAGCACGCCGTCGTCAAAACCATCGTGCTGCAAAACGAAGCGAAAAAAGGGCTAATCGTGCTGATGCACGGCGACAAGCAGATTTCAACCCGCAAACTCGGCCGCCTGCTCGGCATGAAGCACATCGAACCTGCCGATCCGCAGCAGGCAAACAAATGGACGGGCTACCTGGTCGGCGGCACCAGCCCCTTCGGCTGTAAGACCGCCCTGCCCGTCTATATGGAACGCTCGATTGCCGCGCTGGACAAAATCTACATCAACGGCGGCAAACGCGGTTTTTTGGTCGAAATCTCCCCGATTGCCTTAAACGCGCTAGCGGCGGAAGCCGTGGATGTGGCGGCAGACTGATTGAAAATAAATTGATTGGAAATAAACAGAGGCCGTCTGAAAGCTTGGTTTGGCTACCGAACCGGGCTTTCAGACGGCCTCTTTCCCTTTCTAGCCGCCCGTTTGCGCGATATGCGGCGGATTGAGCCAGGCAATGCCGCGTTTGTCCAATGCGTCATGCCATTGCGGCAGCAGGTTGCCCGAATGAACGGCCGTATCTTGCAGCAGCTGTACCACCGCGCCGCCCTGCGCCGCTTCGGCCAAAGCGGCAATCTGCCGCAGTACGCCCCGGTCGGGTACGGTATGGGCGCGCACGCCGATTAAAAGCTGTGCGGGCGTTTGCCGCAACGCTTCCGTCAATGCGGCCACGGCATCGCGGCTGTCGGCACAGCCCTTATCCTGCCATTCTTGCGCCAGCACGCTCCGATACCAGCCCGAATCCTGCCATTCCGTTTCCAGCATCACCGCCCATTTCGGGTCGCCGTTCAAAACAAATTTCCGGCCGACTGCGGCAATGTTTTCCTGAAAATCGTCGGCATCGACAATGCTTCTCTGCCAACCTTCGATAATCTTGCGGTAATACGGCGCATCCAGCGGCAGGCCCGATTCGGCACGGCGCAACAACCATACGCAGGCCAGCCATGCGGCAAGGCGCGGCAGGATGCCGTAGCAGACAATGCTGCCGATTAAAAGTCCCGCCCAAGCGCGGGCATCAGCCGTACTGCCGTTCAGACGGCCCGAAGCGACCGCGCCCGCATCCGGCACGGCAAAACCCATTTTTTCAGGCAGCCAGGACAAGGCGGCCACGGTTTTCACCAGTGCATCGGCATTCAGCAGCGTACTTTCCCAGTTGAACGTATATTGGCGCACCAGCAGCAACAGCAGGACGCATACCAGCACGCCGGCAAGCGTGGACAGCCACAAGCTGTGCGCCGCCGCCCCGATGCGCCAGCGGACGGCGGGTTTTGCCCATTCGCCGCCATAAAGCCGCAGCATGGCCTGATTGACCGGGTCTTTGCCGCGCAGCCAAGTGGAGGGGCTGGAAAACGGCAGCACGGTTGTCCGGCGCAGAAAAACCACCGCCGCCAGCCACAGCAGCAGCATCGCGCTGTTCAAGCCCAACGCGCCTGCCAATACCAGGAAAAAATTCAGCCCCTGCTCGTCCATCAGGACGAAGGTGGCGGAAAAAGAGGAGGTGAACAACAAGGTGGCGGCGACCACCCACAACCAAAACACGCCGTTTCGGTTGCGTTGCAGCGCATCGGCCAATCTGCCGTTGCGGTCGATTAAGGCCGCACGGCGCAAAAGCCGCGCTTCCGGCCCGTCGTCGCTGTCGCGTAAGGAACCTGTGATTTGGGCGGGGTCGGCGGCAAAAATATAACCGTCTTCTTCAAGGATGCGGACCAATTCGGCCAACAGTCGTTTCGGGTGGAGCAGCATGGGCGGATACCGTAAGGCCGTCTGAAAAGGCGTCGATTCTAGCATAACTTTTCAGACGGCCTCAGATAGCGGTTTCCATACAAACCCGCACAACCGGAAATGCCGTCCTGAAATCGGCCGTCCCTCCCCGACATTTGCCCGCAGGGAGGCTGAATAAGCTTGCCGAATCCGCCCGTTTGCCGGTTTGCTCCCGATGCAGGATTTCCGCAACGCTCGCCGTTCAATCGATCCGGTAATGCAGCAGGCGGTAGGAATTTCGCAACACGGGAACCAGCCGCATAATCCAGTAAAACAGCCCCAGCCGTTTCCAAGCGGGAAAATCCGTCGCCATATACTTCGCCGAAATCAGGTGCAGGTTGTCCGCCCAACGCTCGATTTCGCGGTCGTCGTCGCAGCCGAAGGCAAAACGGGCGCGGGTATGTTTGACGGCATCGTGTTTGCCCGAATTTTTCACCATCCACGAACTGGATACGTCAAACACCGCTTCGCCATGGTGGAAATAATGGGCCAGATTTTTAAACAGGCCGCCGACGGTTTCATTGTCGAAATACGTCAGCACGCCCTCCAATATCAAAAAGAACTGCGCGTCGGGATGACTGCCGCTTACGTCCTCCATCCAGCCCGTATCGAAGGCGGATGCCTCAATCAGCGTTTCCCCTGCCTGCGGCGGCAACAGTTTCCTGCGGATGGCGATGACTTCGGGCAGGTCGAGTTGGTAAAACGGCACGTTGTCCGCCGCCCGGCCGATCCGCCCGCGCCTGCCGTCCAATCCGCAGCCGATAACGACGATAACGGGATTGGGCTGACGGCGGATGAAATCGGCAGCCAGTTTGTCGAAATAATCGGCCCGAATCGCCGTGCCGATTATGCTGCGCTCGGCATGGTCGAACTTGGAGAAATCATAGTCTATTTCCGCCACCAAACGGCTTGCCGATTCGTCGCGGATAATGGGATCGGGACGGTTTGAGGCGAGGTGCCTCATGTAGAGGGTAATCAGCAACGTTTCACTGACGGCATCTTCGATTTTCAACATAAGCAACTCCTTTCGGGATAAGTCGGTTTGACCACCACTATTTGCGAATGGTTTTCATAATTGTATTTTACGCCCTTCAAGCTTTGCTGAATATAAAAAGGCCGTCTGAAAATGATTTTTCAGACGGCCTTCGATTCCAATCAAACGTTTCAGCGGATGATGCCGCGCGTAGATTCGGCGAAGAAGTCTTTGAACACCGCCAGTTCGGGGCGGGTTTCGGCGCGCTGCAAAATATCCGCGCGCGCTTCTTCAAACGGGATGCCGCGGTGGTAGATGGTTTTGTATACGTCTTTGACGGCGGCGATTTGTTCGGCGCTGAAACCGTTGCGGCGCATTCCTTCGCTGTTGAGGCCGGCCGGTTCGGCGCGGTAGCCCGCGGCCATAAAGTACGGCGGCACGTCTTTGTGCACGCCCGCGGCAAAGGCGGTCATGGCGTAGTCGCCGATGCGGCAGAACTGGAACACCAGCGTGTAACCGCCGAGAATGACACAGTCGCCGATGGTAACGTGTCCGGCCAACGAAGCGTTGTTGGCGAAAACGGTATGGTTGCCGATGACGCAGTCGTGGGCAAGGTGGCAGTAGGCCATAATCCAGTTGTCGTCGCCGATGCGGGTTTCGCCTATGCCGGTCACCGTGCCAAGGTTGAAGGTGGTGAACTCGCGGATGGTGTTGCCGTTGCCGATGGTGAGTTTGGTCGGTTCGCCGCCGTATTTTTTGTCCTGCGGGATTTCGCCCAGACTGGCGAATTGGAAGATGCGGTTGTTTTCGCCTATGGTGGTGTGGCCGTTAATCACGGCGTGCGGACCGATTTCGGTATTCGCGCCGATTCGCACGTTCGGGCCGATGACGGTGTATGCGCCGACTTTGACGCTGGAATCCAGCTCTGCCTTGGGGTCGATGACGGCGGTCGGGTGGATGAGGGACACAGGTTTCCTTTCATGTCTGGAGGCGTTGGCGACCGCGCCGTTGCAGGCAAACCGCCAATACGCCCCGTATTCGGTTTTCAGACGGCCTCTATCCGGCAAGGCCGTCTGAAAGTCAGCCTTTTTCGACGATGCGCTGCGCGCACATGATGGTGGCTTCGCAGGCCAGTTCGCCGTTTACTTTGGCGGTGGCGTTGAATTTGCCGATGCCGCGGCGGTGTGCCAGCAGTTCGACGTCAAACACAAGCTGGTCGCCCGGGACGACCTGACGTTTGAAACGCACGTTGTCCAATCCGGCGAACAGGGTAATTTCGCCTTCGCGCCGTTTGGCGCTACCCTGGGACAAAACGGCCAACACGCCGCAGGCCTGCGCCATCGCTTCGACGATTAATACGCCCGGCATGACGGGCGATTCGGGAAAGTGGCCTTGGAAAAACTGTTCGTTGAAGGTTACGTTTTTGATGGCGGTCAGCGACTTGCCCGGTTCGGCGACGGTTACACGGTCAATGAGCAAGAAGGGGAAGCGGTGCGGCAGGATTTCCTGTATTTCGCGTACTTCTATGGGTAATTTGATTTCCATTGTTATTGTCCTTGTTGGTTCGGATGAGTTTCAGACGGCCTGTTTGCCGTTTTTCAGCTCGGCCAATTCCTGTTCGAGCTGTTTGATGCGTTTGCCGGTTTCGTTCAGGCGGTGGATATGGACGGCATTGCGCGCCCACTCTTTGTAAGACGACATCGGGAAGATGCCGGCGACGTGCTGCCCGCTTTCGGTGATGCTGTGGGTAACGGACGTGCCGCCGCCGATGGTGGTTTTGTCGGCGATTTCGATGTGGCCGACCGTGCCGACGCCGCCACCGATGATGCAGTAATTACCGACGGTCACGCTGCCGGAAATGCCGGTTTTGGCGGCGATGACGGTGTGCGAACCGATTTTACAGTTGTGGCCGATTTGGACCTGGTTGTCGATTTTGGTGCCGTTGCCGACAGTAGTGTCGCTCATGGCGCCGCGGTCGATGTTGCTGTTCGAGCCGATTTCCACGTCGTCGCCCAGCGTTACCGCGCCGGTTTGCGGGATTTTGAACCACGAGTCGCCGGCAAAGGCAAGGCCGAAACCGTCCGCGCCGATGACCGCGCCGCTGTGGATTTCAACGCGGTCGCCGAGCGTGCAGCCGTAATAAACCACAGCGTTAGGGTGCAAAACGACTTCGCTGCCCAATTTGCAATCGTGTTGGACGACGGCATTCGCCAAGATGCGGCAGCCTTCGCCCAATACGGTATTGGCGCCGATGTAGGCGTTCGCGCCGATTTCGCAGCTGTCGGGCACGGTGGCGCTCGGTTCGACAACGGCGGTCGGATGTACGCCGCCACGTGCTTTGACAACCGGTGAGAACAGGCGGGCGACTTTGGCAAAATAGAGGTACGGGTCGGCGGCGACAATCAGGCTGCGGCCGGTAAATTCTCCGGCGGCTTTGTCGGATACGATGACTGCGCCCGCTTTGCTGTCGTGTACTTCGTGTTTGTATTTCGGATTGGCCAGAAAGCTGATGTGTTCCACACCAGCCTGAGCCAAAGGCCGCACGGCGCAGACGCTGACGTCTTCGCCGCGCACCTCGCCGCCGAGTTCGGCGGTGATTTGGGATAAGGTATATTGTTTGACTGTCATGTGATTCGGATGAAGATATCCAATTTTCCAAATTATTCAGACGGCCTGACGAAAAGGCCGTCTGAAAACCCAATCAAGAACTAACGGTTCATTTCGCGGATCACCTTGTCGGTAATATCGAATTTGGCGTCAATGAAGATCACATCATGAACAATCAGATCATAACCTTCTTTTTTAGCCAGATCCAAAATCACGCGGTTGGCATTATTCTGCAATGCGGCGAATTCTTCGTTGCGCCTCAGATCATACTCTTCGGCCAATTGCGCTTGACTGCCGCGAAATTCGCGCCTTTGCCGTTCCAATTCGGCCATAGCGGCCGCACGTGCTTTTCCAGCCTTCAACTTGTCTGCTCTTTGCGCTGAAACCTCAATATCATTTTGAAGTTTTTCCAGCTGCCGCTGACGCGGTGCAAACTCGGTATCCAATTTATTTTGGATATTTTGCGCCTGAATCGATTCGCGATGAATACGATCCACATTGACAAAACCGAGTTTGCGGACGGTTTCCGCACCTGCAGGAACAGCAAGGCAGGCTGCAGCGGCAAATGCCGCCGCCCATTTTTGGATTTGAGATTTTTGAATCATACCGTTCCCAAATTTAAGCTGTTAGAACGTCGTACCCAATTGGAATTGGAAACGCTGAACCTCGTCGCTTGCCTTTTTCTTCATCGGATAGGCATAACTGAATTTCATCGGTCCTAAGGGGGACATCCATGTTACGGCCGCACCGGCGGAGTAGCGCAACTCTTCCTTGAAGCTGGATTCATGGCGATTGCCTACACCGTATACGTTTTGTATCGTTGAGCCGTTATACAAATCGCTGCTGTCGTCCGTGTAGGTTTTTCCATCCCATACACTGCCGGCATCAGCAAACAGGCTCAGACGGACGCTGCGGCTGTCCTTAATTCCGGGGAACGGGAATAGGAGTTCTGCCGTGCCGGAAAGCATTTTGTTGCCGCCATAGCTGATTTTATCGCCGTTATTGTCATAAACTTTCGGGCCGAGCGTACCGCTTTCGTAACCGCGCACGGAACCCAAGCCGCCACCATAGAAGTTTTGGAAGAACGGCAGTTCTTTGTTCTTACCATAACCATCGGCCGCTCCTACTGAACCGCCAAGCATCAATGTAAAGTTTTTACTTAACGGGAAGAACCATTTTTGGTTATGCGTCAGGCTGTAATATTGCAAATCGCCCCCGGGCAGACCGGCTTCCAGATTGACATCTGTTAAATAACCGCGTGTCGGCCACAATGCATTATCTGTTTTGTTTCGGCCCCAACCGACAGTGCCTTTGAGCGTCCAACCTTTATATTTTCCGATACCGGTATTGCTATTGCCATATTGGCTGATAAAGTCGCGATAACGTTTCGGCGCGCCGGTAAAGGTTTGAACCTGCATATGCTCGGCACCTAAGCCGAAATTGACACGGTCGTATTCTGTAACCGGCACACCCATACGGATACCGCCGCCTACGGTAGAAGTTTTATATTGGGCGTTGCTGGCGCTGGATGAAGATTTACGGGGGTCGTAAACTTTTCCATACAAATCGTAGCCCAAGCTGACACCTTCAGGAGTGAAATACGGATCGGTAAACGACAATGAGGCGTTATTCGTCGTTCTGCTTCTGGACACGCGCGCCGAAATCGATTTTCCGGTACCGAACAAGTTATCCTGGGCGACGCCGAATGCCATGACCAAGCCGGTATCCTGAACCCAGCCCGCACTCAAATCCAAAGAACCGGTCGCACGTTCGTTCACACTCATGTCAATATCAACTTGGTCAGGCGTTCCCGCAACCGGACGCGCTTCGAATTTCACATCGTCAAAATAACCTAGAAGCTCCACGCGTTCTTTGGATCGCTGCAGTTTCGACATATCGTAAGGTGCGGCCTCCATTTGACGCAATTCGCGGCGTACGACCTCGTCCCGGGTTTTGTTGTTTCCCGAAATATTGATTTTATTCACGTAGACTTTGCGATTAGGTTCGATGTGCAATACAAAATCTACAACACCCGTTTGCGTATTGGGTTGCGGTTGAACATTCACTTCGCTGAACGCGTAACCTGCGGTTCCCATGCTCTTTTGGATTTTCTCCAAACTCTCCAACATTTGGGCGCGGTCGTACCACTTTCCTTCTTTCATTTTCAGATGGCTGTAAAGCTCTTCTTTCGGTACTTCCTTGGTATCGCCTTCGACGCTTACCTTGCCCCAACGGTAACGCTGTCCTTCGGATACCGTTATCTTCATGGTTTGATGTTTCTGATCTTCAGACATCTTGACTTCGGTATCAACGATTTGGAAATCAAAATAACCGTTGTTTTGATAGAAATCGCGGATACGCTCCAAGTCCTGCGAAAATTTATCAGGATTAAACCGGTTAGACTTTGTCAGCCAAGTAAATGCACCACCTTCGCTCAAAGACATCTGTTTGCGCAGTTTGCTATCCGAATAATGCTGGTTGCCTTCGAATTCGATATCACTGATAGTCGTCGTTTTGCCTTCGTCGATTTTTAATTCGACAGCAACACGGTTACGCGCCAAACGGGTAACAGACGGCGTAATCTGTACCGAATATTTACCCTGCTTTTGATATTCTTCTTTCAATCCGGCAACTGCTTCGTTCAGACGGCCTTGATTAAAAGGCTGAGACTGCCCCAAACCAAATGCGGTAAGATTTTTCTTAATGGCATCATTCTGAATCAATTTGCCGCCGCTGACTTCAAAACTGCTGATAATCGGCCGTTCGACTACAGTCAGCAATAACTGGTTGCCCATACTTTCGACACGCACGTCGTCAAACAACCCTGTTGCATACAGATTGCCGATAATCTCTTCACCTTGCCCATCATGGAAGGTATCGCCCACTTTAACGGGCAAATAAGTAAATACTGTGGCCGGTTCTGTATGTTGCAAACCCTCCACACGGATGTCCTGAATAGTAAAATCAGCCGATGCCAAGGAAGACAAGCCGAGCATCATTAAAGTCAGGGTTAGTTTTTTCAGTTTCATACGTTATCCAAACAAACGGGTAATATCATTAAAAAAAGCCAAAATCATCATCGCCAGCATCAATGCCAGTCCGATACGCAAGCCAATCATCTGCATATTGCTGCCCAACGGCTTACCCCTAAGCCATTCGATGCTGTAATACATCAGGTGTCCGCCGTCCAATACCGGTATCGGCAATAAATTCATCACACCCAAACTGACGCTTACCAAAGCCAGAAATTCAACATAAGGCTGCCAACCGAGTGCGGCGGATTTACCTGCCACATCTGCAATAGTCAGTGGTCCGGATACATGTTGCAATGAAGCCTGACCGCTCAGCAAACGACCGAAAAATTTCAATGTCAGCGTTGTGTAGCCTGTCATTTTATCCCAGCCCATCTTAAAGGCCTCGGCGACAGTCGGATAATACTGGAAACGTATCATCCTGCTCCACTCTTTATCTTCGCCGGGATACAGCCCGACTTTTCCGACAAGCATACCGTTATGCCGCTCTGCCCTTGGCCGGATATAGGCAGTCATTACTTTGTTGCCCCGCTTATATTCAAGCTGCAACTTTTGACCTGCACTTTTCTGTACCAAATCTTCCCATTCCTGCCAATCTGCCAATGGTTTCCCATCCACAGACAACAACACGTCCCCGGCATTTAATCCTGCCTCCTCGGCGGCGCTTTCCGGAACGACCTGAGATATGGAAAGGGTGAAGCGATGAGCCATCAGTCCGATATAGCCATGCTTTTTCGGCACATCGGCAGCTTCGTCGGTGCCTGCGATGTCAATAGTTCGAACAGCCTGCACGCCTTGTGCGTCCGTCACTGCCACTTCGACTTTCCCGGCCTCCAAATCTAAAACTATGCCTGTCTGCGCATCAGACCAACTCTTCACCGGCACACCGTTGACACTGTTGATTTTATCCCCTGCACGGAAACCTGCCTTTGCTGCGATGCTGTAAGACTCCACAGTACCGACATACGGTTTTAACTCCGTAACACCGAAAGAAAAGCTCAGGCCGTATAGCAAAAATGCCAATGCTAAATTGGTCAGCGGTCCGGCTGCGACAACGGCAATTTTTCTGGCAGGATGCTGCTTATCGAAGGCATATGGCAAATCTGCTTCCGCCACCTCCCCTTCGCGGGTATCCACCATTTTAACGTATCCGCCCAAAGGAATCGGGGCAAGGCACCACTCAATATTCCGCCAACGCTTGTTAAAGAAGGGTTTGCCGAAACCTACCGAAAAACGCAACACCTTGATGCCGCACCACCGCGCCACCAACAAATGTCCTAATTCATGCAGGCTGACCAGCAATAAAATAGCAGCAATAAACGCCAAAATCGTCAAAATCATTATTTCGCCAAACCGTTAATATAGTCCCGCGCCTGTTTGCGCGAGTACCCGTCTTGGGCCAGTAAGCTTTCGAGGTTATTCAAGCCGTCTGAAAACTTTTGTTCCAAACAGTGGGCGATGACCGGGGCAATATCGGTAAAGCAGATTTCCTTGTTTAAAAAAGCCTCAACTGCGGTTTCATTGGCCGCATTCAATACGCACGGAGCCATACCTCCGGCATTCATGGCTTCATAAGCCAGCCGCAGACAAGGGAAGCGGCGTAAATCAGGCCGTCTGAAAGTCAGGGCGGACAATGTTTCGAAATCCAACGGTGCCACACCTGATGAAATCCGCTCCGGCAACCCCAAACAGTAGGCAATCGGCGTACGCATATCGGGATTGCCCAATTGAGCCAATACCGAACCGTCCCGATAACGAACCATACTATGCACAACCGATTGCGGATGAATAACGACTTCCAATTTGTCAGGCGGGCAGACAAACAACCAATGTGCTTCAATCAGCTCCAAGCCCTTATTCATCATAGTGGCCGAATCCACCGAAATTTTCCGCCCCATACTCCAATTGGGATGTTTAACCGCCTGTTCGGGCGTAATAGAGTCAAACTCGGTCAAATCTTTGTCTAAAAACGGACCACCCGAAGCCGTCAATATGATGGAATCGATACCGTGTGCATCCAACCCCGCTTCATAATCTCGCGGCAAAACCTGGAAAACGGCATTATGCTCGCTGTCTATCGGCAAAACCCTTGCCCCGTTGGCACGGGCGGTTTCCATGAATAATTCGCCGGCCACCACCAAAGTTTCTTTGTTGGCCAAATAAATGGTTTTGCCTTTTTGCGCGGCCGCCAAAGCCGACGGCAAGCCCGCCGCACCGACAATGGCGCACATCACGCCGTCCACTTCGCCGGCAGACGCCACATCAATCAAAGCCTGCCGGCCGGACAAAACCTCGGTCGGACATCCTTCTGCAGTCAGAATCGCTTTCAAATCCGCTGCCGCAGATTCATCGGCCACCACAGCAAAATCCGGCCGAAACTGTATGCACTGTCGGGCTAATTTGGCCGTCTGTTTATGGCCGGCCAGGGCAAATATGCGAAACCGATCGGGATGGCGGGCAACCACATCCAAGGTATTCACCCCGATGCTGCCGGTACTGCCCAAAACAGTAAGAACTTGTATACTCATTACTCAAAAATATTATATTTATGCGGTTCTTTGTTTATTGAAGGCCGTCTGAAAATATAGGCGGACGCTCCAGGCAAAACAATCGGCTTATTCGATGGCGTACTCTATGGTTACAACCAAACGCACTTGTTTCCCAATAGTCGATTTATCGTAAGTGCCGCCGTAATCTTCATCTTCACCCGGACCGTTATCGGAATAAATATTGAACGACCCTTGAGATGCTGAACGCATGGCACCGACTTTGCCTCCGCCCGTTTTGGCGAATTCGACCGCCCGCTTTTGAGCGTCTTCCGTAGCCTGAGTAATCAAATCGCGCTTAATGGTTTCCAAATTGCCCAACAGATACTGCGGCTCGCTAAATTCGATAAAATCGTTTTTCGCCCGCAAATTGCGGATAGCCTGCTCCGCGGTTTGAATTTTGTCTAACTTTTTAGTATTGACGGTAACCGACAAACTGCCGTCGTAACCATTCGGCCTGCGCTCTATTATTTCGCCCTGATCGTTTTTCACATCTTCGTACGACCGCTCTACCGACGGCAGCCCGCTACGGATTTCAGCATCATCAAAGCCTTGCTTGCGCAAAAAACGCACCAGCTTCTCACGCTCTTCTTCCAAACTATCCAACACAACCTGATAAGTATTGCCGTGCAATGATACACCAGTACGCCAAGTAGCGCTGTCCGACTGGAAATTCTTTTCAGCCAAGCCTTTGACGGTAATTGTTCCGGGCTGACGGAAGTTTTTGAACTGCACGCCGAGAATAAATGCGGCCGCCATCAGTCCGACTGCCAAAAGCACACCCAAAACCGACAACGATGAAGTTCCGTTTTTGTCCGCCATACCCTACACTCCAATCAAGATGCGATAGAAACAATCGCCGCATAAACGCTTAATACGGCAATCATGCTATCCACACGGTCGAATACACCGCCATGCCCCGGCAATAGATTGCTGCTGTCCTTAACTCCGGCAACCCGCTTCAACCAGCTTTCCAGCAAATCGCCACAAACGCTGACCGCCGCCAGCACAACACCGGCCAACATGGTCGGAAGCCACGGCAAATCAAAACCCAGCCAGCCGGCTTCACGGACAATGCTCAGATAAATCAATACGCACAACACCCCGCCAAACGCACCTTCCCAGCTTTTACCCGGACTGATGGCGGGAGCCAATTTGTTTTTACCAAACGCCTTGCCGCAGAAATATGCTCCGATATCGGCTATCCATACCAAACCCATCACGGCCAATAAAGACAATGCATCTTCTTCAGACGGCCTTAACGACACCAGCGCAAACCAAAACGGCAGCATCAGCATCCAACCGACGGCATACGACTGCCAGCCGCCGCCCAGCCGCCATTTGCACTTTAACCACAAGGGCATGACAATCAACCAAAAGGCCAACACCAGACACCAACCGATTGGCGGCAAAGCCCAGCCGCCGCAAGCGGCAAGCAACATAAACAAAGCGGAACCCGCCAAATACGGCACTCGCTCTTTATCGCCGATACCGCACATCCGGCTGTATTCCCATAATGCGAGAACCACTATCAGGCCAGAAAACGCGGCCCACAGGCCGTCTGAAGCCCAAAACAGCATACCCAGCATAATGGGCAACAGAATCAAAGCGGTAATGACGCGCTGTTTCAACATGGCTTAATTCCTTTGCTGTTCCTGCGGCAGTTGTTCGGAAGTACGGCCAAAACGGCGTTCGCGTTGTTGGAACGAGGCAATGGCCGTCTGAAAAGCCTGTGAATCGAAATCGGGCCACAGGATATCCGTGAAATACAGTTCGGCATACGCCATCTGCCAAAGGAGGAAATTGCTGATACGCATCTCGCCGCCGGTGCGGATAAACAAATCCGGCTCGGGCACATCTCCCAGCATCAGGCCGGCATTCAAGTCGCTTTCGGTTATTTCTTTCTTTCCGGCCGCCAACAGCTTATTGACCGCCTGCAAAATATCCCAACGGCCGCCGTAATCGGCGGCGATGGTCAGCGTCAAACCGCTGTTTCCGACGGTCAGGCTTTCCGCCGCTTCTATGCCTGCAACGATTTCTGCGTTAAAACGGCTGCGGTCGCCAATCACTTTCAAGCGCATATTGTGTTCGTGCATCCGTTTGACCTGTTTTTGCAATGCCTGCAAAAACAGGCCCATCAGAAAGCCGACCTCGTCTGACGGACGCCGCCAATTTTCAGTCGAGAAAGCAAACACGGTCAGATATTCGACCCCTGCGGCAGAACATTCCGCACAGAGGTTTTCCAATGCATCCAAACCTTTTTTATGCCCCATCACGCGCGGCATAAAACGTTTTTTCGCCCAACGGCCGTTACCGTCCATAATGACGGCGATATGGCGCGGAATCCGGTGGTGCTCCGGAATGGCTTGAGTGCTGGTTTTCACAAAATATCCTTTTTTTGACGGCTGCCTGCCGATGACCGATTGTTTTTCAGACGGCCTCTTTTATACCGCCATCAGGTCTTCTTCTTTGGCCGCGAGGATTTTATCGACCTCGGCGATGTTCTTGTCGGTCAGCTTCTGTACCGCTTCTTCGCCTCGGCGCGCTTCGTCTTCGGAAACTTCTTTGTCCTTCAGCAGACGCTTGATGTGGTCGTTCGCATCACGGCGCACGTTACGGATGGACACGCGGCCTTCTTCCGCCTCACCGCGCACGACTTTAATCAAGTCTTTGCGACGTTCTTCCGTCAGCATGGGCATGGGCACACGAATCAAATCGCCGACCGAAGCAGGGTTCAAGCCGAGATTGGAATCGCGGATGGCTTTTTCGATTTTGCCTGCCATATTGCTTTCAAAAGGTTTGACGCCTATGGTACGCGCGTCCAGCAGGGTTACGCTGCCTACCTGGCTGACGGGAACCATGCTGCCCCAGTATTCCACTTCAACCTGATCCAATAAACCGGTATGGGCGCGGCCTGTGCGTACTTTGGCCAAATTTTCCTTCAATACTTCCAACGAACGCAGCATTTTGCTTTCGGCGGTTTTCTGAATATCACTAATCATTTTGTTCCCTGTTCGACTTTAAAGCTGAAAAATCAAAGGCGGGATACTACATTGCTTTTAGATGGCGGGCAAGTTCGGCATTGAGCGGTACGGCCTGGCAACAGGAGCAATTTTATCCCCCGTCGGCTTGCACACACCAAATACCCATCCTTCGGCAAGCGTATCTAAACCAAGTATGCCGCAGAGAATCGAAAAGGCCGTCTGAAAAACTTTCAGACGGCCTCCTAATCGGTTATGAAGCGTTAATGGCTGGTTTAATGACCGTGACCGCCATGGTCGTGGCCCATATCGGAGTGCGCACCCGGGCTGCCGGCATTGGCACGAACTTCAACCTGTACGGTCTGATCCGGCGCACCTTTGAATTTCAAGGTTACAGGGAATTTCTCACCCGGTTTCAACGGCTGTTTCAAGCCCATCAGCATCACATGGTAGCTGCCCGGTTTCAGGGTAACGCTTTCGCCTTTAGCTACTTTCAAACCACCAGGAACAGCCTGCATTTTCATGCCCATGGCTTTTTGACCGGTTTTCGGGTCTTTAATTTCAGCATGAACGTGCTCGTGGATTTCAACACTTTTCGCTGCAGGGCTGGAACCGCCGACCAACACGATGTCTTTGGCGGTATCGTTTTTCAGTTCCATAAACACGCCGCCGTTTTTCATACCGCTAACGGTTTCGCGCGCCCATGGGCTCTGTGCCTCCACGCCTGCGGCAAACGCGGCTTGACATGCGGCAGCAGCGGCTACGAGTGCAAATACTTTCTTCATAATGCTTTCCTTTCACAACATGGTTAAAGTTACCTGCCACCCGTTCTGTTTCCTAACACAGGTTGTGCAGGCCGATGGGAATACATCATCGTTATACAATAGCATAAAACAAAAAACTTTGACCAGCCTCAAAAAACGTTAATATCGTATTCTCTCCACAGGGCAAGCAGCCACAGCAGGGCAAGCAATAGCAAAGCCAAGCCCTGCGCGGCGGAGCAAACGTCTTTCGCCCGCTTGGCCAGCGGGTGTTTTTCCAGCGATGTGTGGTCCACGGCGGCTTCCACGCCTGTATTGAAGAGTTCGACGATAAGCGACAGAAAGGATGACGCAATCAATATCATCCGGGTAGCCAGCCCAAAGGGTAGGATAAAGGCCAATACAATCAACGGAATATTAAGCCACAGCAATTGGCGGAAACCTTGTTCTTCACAAGCGGCTTTGAAACCGTCGCGCGTATAGCCGCAGGCGTTGATGATGCGGCGCAAACCGCTTTTGCCTTTAATTTGCGCAGCGTAGCTGTTGGGTTCTTCGGGGGTTTGCATGATGGTTTTCCTGATGCGGGCGGTTTGGGAAAACGGCCCGCGTCTTGTGTGTTCAGACGGCCTGTTCTACCGCATCGGTAAAGCGGGCGGCCACGTCCCAACCTTTTTGTTTGCCGATTTCCTGAAAACCGGTCGGGCTGGTTACGTTTACTTCGGTCAGGCACTCGCCGATGATGTCGAGTCCGGCCAGCAGTATGCCGCGCCGTTTCAGTTCGGGGGCGAGCGTTTCGGCGATTTCGCGGTCGCGAGCGGACAACTCTTGCGCCACGCCGCGCCCGCCGGCCGCCAAGTTGCCGCGTGTTTCGCCGTTTTGCGGGATACGCGCCAAGGCATAGGGCACAACTTCGCCGCCGATGACCAACACGCGCTTGTCGCCTTTGACGATGTCGGGGATGTAACGTTGCGCCATGATGGTGCGGGTATCTAGGTGCATCAGGATTTCCAATATGCTGCCGATGTTGGGGTCTTTTTCGGTCAGGCGGAAAATGCCCATGCCGCCCATTCCGTCCAGCGGTTTGACGATGATGTCGCCGTGTTCGGCCAAAAAGGCGCGCACGTCTGCGGCGCGGGTAGTCACGGTGGTAGGGGAAATGAATTGCGGGAAGTTCAAGATGGCGAGTTTTTCGTTGAAATCGCGCATGGCCTGCCCGCTGTTGAAGACTTTCGCGCCTTGGCTTTCGGCCAAGGTGAGCAGTTGGGTGGCGTATAGATACTGCATATCGAACGGCGGGTCGGTACGCATGACGACCGCGCCGAATTCGGCCAAGGCCGTCTGAACGGGGCTGCCCGCTTCAAACCATTCGTGGTCGTAATCGTCTTTCGCACCGAGAAATTCAAACGGTGCGGCCGCCGCATATACAATTCCGTTTTGCACCGACAGTTCCGCCGACAGGGTGTGGAACAGGCGGTGGCCGCGCCTTGCGGCTTCGCGCATCATGGCGTAGGTGGTGTCTTTGTAGGTTTTGAAGCCGGCTAAAGGGTCGGCGATAAACAAAATGTCCATTCGTTTGCTCCAAGGATAATCGGGCGCAATGATAGCAAGAAAAGCCGTCGGCTGTTAGACTGGCCGCTTTACATTTGAAGGCCGTCTGAAAAATGTCCGCCCAACCCTGCCCCTGCCAATCAGGCCGACCCTACGCCGAATGCTGCCGCCCGCTGCATCAAGGTACACCCGCTGCCGATGCGGAAAAACTGATGCGGTCGCGTTATGCGGCCTTCGTTTTGCAAAACATAGACTACATCGTCCACACCACCGTCCTCGTGCAACAACCGCTGCTGGACGCGGAAGCCTTGGCGCAATGGGCGGCACAAACCGAATGGCTGGGTTTGGATGTGCTGCGCCATGATCCACATGCCGGAAAACATCATTCGTTGGTGGAGTTCGCCGCCTATTTCGCGGGCGCAGGCGGTAAGCGGGAAACGCACCACGAACGGTCGGCCTTCGTACTGGCAAACGGCCGTTGGTATTTCATCGACCCTACCGTACCTCTGCCGTCCATGAAATCGGCCTGCATTTGCGGTTCGGGCAAAAAGTTCAAACATTGCTGCGGAAAATGGCTGGATGACTGAATAAGGCAGGCCGTCTGAAAACCGATTTCTGCCTTTCAGACGGCCTGCCTTTATTTTTGCAATCATGGCAATAAAGCCGCGCCGCCCAGCCCTGCGTTTTCATCCCAGCCGAACATCACGTTCATATTCTGCACCGCCTGGCCCGCCGCGCCTTTGACCAAGTTGTCCTGCACGCTCAACAATATCCACAAATCGCTGTCCGGTGCGCGTTGCACGCCGATGCGGCAGACGTTCACACCGCGCACACTGCGGGTTTCGGGCGTGCTGCCCGCAGGCATCACATCAACCGCGAAACTGTCGCGGTAGGCCGTTTCCAGCAATTCCTGCGGCGATACGCCGTCTTTCAAGTGAACATAAATGGTGGCGTGCATACCGCGTATCATCGGCGTGAGATGCGGCACAAATACCAATCCCTCCGCCACGCCGTGTTGCAAGCCGGAAATAGTTTGGCGGATTTCGGGCAGATGGCGATGGCCGGAAACGCCGTAGGCTTTGAAATTATCGCCCGCCTCGCACAACAGCGTACCGACGGCTGCCTTGCGCCCCGCTCCGGATACGCCCGATTTACAGTCGGCAATCAGCGGAAGCCCCTCACGCAAAGCACCCGCCTGCAACAGCGGCAGCAAAGCCAGCAATACGCAGGTTGGATAACAGCCGGGGTTGGCTACAAGCTGAGCGGCGGCAACGGCTTCCCGGTTCAATTCGGTCAGCCCGTACACGGCACGAGAAACCCAGTCGGGACTTTCGTGTTTCATGCCATACCATTTTTCCCAAACGGCAATGTCTTTCAAACGGAAGTCGGCCGACAAATCCACCACGCGCACGCCCCACTCCAATAATGCAGGGGCTTCTTTCATGGCAATGCCGTTCGGGGTGGCGAAAAACACTAAATCACACTGTTCCAGCTTTGCATCTTCCGGCTTCTCAAACACCAAATCGTAAATGCCGCGCAGACTGGGGAAATAGTCGGCCAGTTTCACCCCCGCTTCGCTGCGGCTGGTAACGGCGCACACTTCGGCATACGGATGGGCGGACAGCAGGCGTAACAGTTCCACTCCGGTGTAACCCGTCGCCCCAATGATGCCGATTTTGATTTTTTTACTGTTTGGCATGGCGGTTTCCTTGCTTTTTGGCTAAAAACGCAGTGTAAACCCGTTGGCAGGGAGAAGAAAAGCCGTTTGCACAATATGGGGCATTGCGGCATACAATAACTGTCTTCCGTTTAATCTGAACAAGGAATCATGATGCAAAACCGTCTCAATATCCGCATCCTACATATAGCCCTGCTGTTTCTGTTGTCCGCCGGCTGCCTGTTGCCGCACGCCGCATACGCCACTCCGCTGCAGGACGATCTGATTGCCATCCGCACCGCCATGCAAGCCGAACTGGCATCCGACCGCGACTACGGTGAAATGAACCGGCAAGCCAAAACATTTGAAGAAAGGTTGGCCATTTTGCGCCTGCAACAGGCGGAAGCGGAAAGTATCGTCCGACATTTGCGACAGATTAAGATGCACAGCAAAGAGGGCAGGATCATCCGCGACAAAATGGCAGGCAGCTTTGAAAAGATAAGCAATATTATGACCGTCGGCATCACGGTCAAACCGGAAGATATCCCCGCCTTTTCCAGTATGGCGGAAAATATGAAAACAGCCAGCCGCGAAACGCTTGCCGTTATGCGCGAATACGCCGAACTCGCGGAAAAACACGGTGTCGCAAACAACAAATGATGCCGCCGATAAAAACAGGCCGTCTGAAAACCCGATTTCAGGTTTCAGACTGCCTTCCTTAAGCCAACATCGAATCAATGAGCACAGCCGCAACTTTTCTTCATATCGATGACCATGCGGCCGGTAATTTTGCCGTCGCGCATTTCTTGGAAAATATCCGGTGCTTCTTCCAAAGCACGCAGCTGCACCTTAGGCACAACCAAACCTTCCGCACCGAATTGGAAAGCTTCTTCCAAATCTTTACGCGTGCCCACCAACGAGCCGACCACTTCTATGCCGTCCAAGACCAGACGCGGGATGGACAAGTCCATGGATTCGGGCGGCAGGCCGATGGCAACCACGCGGCCGCCAGCACGGACACAATCCACAGCGGAGTTGAACGCAGCGGCGGATACCGCAGTTACAACGGCCGCATGTGCACCGCCGGTTTTTTCCTGAATCACTTTGGCTGCGTCTTCTTTGGCGGCATTAACCGTAAAGTCCGCGCCGCATTCTTTGGCAAATGCCAGTTTTTCATCGTTGATGTCGATGGCGACAACGTGTGCGCCGAATACTTTTTTCGCGTATTGGACACCCAAGTTGCCCAAACCGCCCGCGCCGTAAACGGCAATCCATTGCCCTGGGCGAACGCCGGAAACTTTCACGCCTTTGTAAGTGGTTACGCCGGCGCAGGTAATGCTGGAGGCTTGTGCGGGATCGAGGCTGTCGGGTACTTTGACGGCATAATCTGCATCGACGATACAGTGGGTCGCCATGCCGCCGTCGGCGGTGTAGCCTGCATTCAATACTGAACGGCACAAGGTTTCGCGACCGGTATTACAGTATTCGCACGAACCGCAACTACGGAACAACCATGCGATACTCACGCGGTCGCCGACTTTCAAACTCTGCACATCGGGGGCAACCTCTTTTACCAAACCGATACCTTCATGGCCCAGCACACGGCCTGGTTTTTTGCCGTAATCACCTGCCGCAACGTGCAGGTCGGTGTGGCACACACCGCAATATTCCACTTCCACCAAGGCTTCGCCGTGCTCCAGCGGACGAATTTCACGCTCCACAATCTCAACGTTGCCATCGCTGTTTTGCGTTACTACTGCTGCTTTCATTTTCATGACAATGCTCCTATCGGTTGGTCGGATTCGCGTTTAAGTATGAATAAACCGCAACGGCAAGGTCAAGCTATCAAAACCTGACAACTGTTTGAAAGAATTAAAAATGTTACATTATATCGATTTATTGCCGATTTAAACTACCAGGAACACAATCAAAAAAACTCATTGCATGAAGAAAATACTCAAATTAACATTTAAACATGAATAATTGTCATATGTAAAAATCTTTTACATTCCACATGCAGCTTAACCCCTTGCATAAAGTCGGTAAAAAGTCATATGCTGGGAAGCGACACCCTTGGCAGGCTGTCATTATGCTGATGTACTGCTGTTATTTGTTAAAACTTTTGGAGACCATCATGGCTAAAAACTTAAATGTGTTTGACAAAGAATACGGTTTGCTGATTAACGGCGAATGGACGAAACCCGGTGCGCTTTTGGATTCATACAATCCCGCTAACGGGGAATTGTTAGCCAAATTTACCGATGCATCCGATGCCGACGTTGATGCCGCTGTCGCCGCCGCGCAAGAAGCGTTCAAAACATGGCGCAAAACCACCACCACCGAACGCGCCGCCATACTCAACAAAATCGCCGATGTGATTGACGAAAACTTGGAATTGTTCGCCCTGCAGGAAACTCTGGACAACGGCAAACCCATCTGTGAAACCCGCGCCGCCGACATCCCGCTGGCTTCCGACCATTTCCGTTATTTCGCCAGCGTCATCCGTGGCGAAGAAGGCACCGCAACCCAGCTTGACTCCGAAGACCTGTCTATCGTATTGCGCGAACCTATCGGCGTGGTCGGTCAGATTATTCCGTGGAACTTCCCCTTCCTGATGGCGGCTTGGAAAATCGCACCCGCACTTGCCGCAGGCTGTACCATCGTCATCCACCCGTCTTCCAGCACTTCGCTGAGCCTGTTGTCGTTCGCTCAAAAAATCAACCACTTGCTGCCTAAAGGCGTGCTGAACATCATCACCGGACGCGGTTCAAAATCCGGTGAATACATGCTGCGCCACAAAGGCTTCAACAAACTCGCCTTTACCGGTTCGACAGAAATTGGCCGCCACATCGGCATCGCCGCCGCCGAAATGCTGATTCCCGCCACCTTGGAGCTGGGCGGCAAATCTGCCAACATCTTCTTTGACGACATGCCATTTGACAAAGCCCTCGAAGGCGCGCAAAAAGGTATTTTGTTCAACCAAGGCCAAGTGTGCTGCGCCGGTTCGCGCATCTTCGTTCAGGAAGGCATTTACGACAAATTCGTCAACGCCTTGGCGGAAGAGTTCAAAAAAATCAAAGTCGGTCTGCCTTGGGAAGACGATACCCAAATGGGTTCGCAAGTCAACGCCGGCCAGCTCGAAACCATTTTGAAATACGTCAAAATCGGCGAACAGGAAGGCTGCCGTATCATCACCGGCGGTAAGAAAATCGAAGGCGAATTGGGCAAAGGCGAATTTGTCGAGCCAACCTTGATCGAAGCCGGCAGCAACAACGCCCGCGTTGCCCAAGAAGAAATCTTCGGCCCGGTTGCTACCGTGATTAAATTCAAAACCGAAGAAGAAGTCATCAAAATGGCCAACGACAGCGAATACGGCTTGGGCGGCGCAGTTTGGAGCAAAGACATCAACCGCTGCCTGCGCGTTTCCAATGCGCTGGAAACCGGTCGCGTCTGGGTGAACTGCTACAACCGCCTGCCCGCAGGCGCACCGTTTGGCGGCTACAAAACTTCAGGTATCGGCCGCGAAACCCACAAAATGATGCTCGCCGCCTATACTCAGGTGAAAAACATCTACATCTCCACCCGCGAAGAGCGCGAAGGTTTCTATTGATTGTCTGCTGAACATCGTTTTGATTGATATAGCGACAAACTCCGTCTGGAAGCCGGGTCAAGCTTTCAGACGGCCTCATCATATATTGCTCCCCAACTAAAAAGCAGCTACCGCAACCATCGGAATGAAACAAAGCAGATTTGATCCATACCCTTACTGTCAACACAATATGGTCAGCGCGGCTTCACAACACCGGCCACATACAGCATAGGCCCACGCGCCTAACCGCCTTACCCCCGACCAGCCCGCATCGCATCCGGGCAACAGCCCCGAGATGCCCTGCCGTAAAAGCCAAAGGCCGCCCCCTTTTACAAGAGCGCGGCCTATCCACCGAACCGAATCGGCCATCCCTACTTAGCCGTATTTTTCCCTGCTGCAGGTTGGGCGGCAGGTTTTTCGGCTGCGGGCTTGGCCGTTTTAGCCGGCGCAGCGGTACCTACCGTCGCCTCATCCTTCAACTTGCCGAAGATACCCTCACCGATACCCTTCACCTTCTTCAAATCCTCCACTGATTTGAAATTCCCGTTTTCCTTACGGTAATCCACAATGGCCTGAGCCTTTGCCGGACCAATCCCGGGCAGAGCCTTCAACTCCTCAACCGTGGCCGTATTGATATTGACGGCTGCCAAAGCCAAAGCCGCAACCGCATAAGACAACAAACCGAACAAAGCCTTTTTCATACCTGCTCCTTTCTTGAATCAAACTCCAAATCACACCAAATTACCCGGCTAGAATCGTAAGATAATGTCGAATTATAAATAAAAAACAAGTACCTGGCAACACATTAGCCATACTGCTGAAACATATCGGTCACACTGCCGAAACAAATTCCCATCCGAAGGATCAAACTGTCATGACCTTCTTCAGCAACCTGTCTATATTAGATAGGGCAAAAAAACACGTATAAAATAGAGAAGCCCTGACGAAT
>NZ_JBQCVA010000010.1:0-57391 GCF_051962715.1 Neisseria sp. P0008.S010 | reverse complement strand
GTTGCTTCTTTGGATTAGGTTTTCGTATTTCATTTGGAAATTGTAAATCTTCAGGATACTTTCGCAAGAGGTCTATTGCCTCTTGCACCTTATTCACCTGAGCTCAATCCGATTGAGAAGGTGTGGACGAATATTAAGCGGTATCTGCGAACCGTATTGTCTGGTTACGCCCGATTTGACGATGCGCTGATGTCCTATTTTGATTTTAATTGACTATATTTCAGAAGCTTACTACTATATTGAGTGATTTTACTTTCTAAGCCCCTTTATAATTGAAATACCTCATTATTTAGTAAATCCTGCTGAAAACGGTATCATGCAATCGATAGAGGCGTAAATTTTGATTTTGACGATATGGGTGAATAGTCTGAAGGCTGTGGTGATTTCGGGGAAGTTTCAGTCGGCAGGCAGGGAAATAAAAACCGTACTTCGTGCCGATTGAGTTTACAACTTTATATGCATTAGATTTGCCATATGTATGCAATATGGCCTGCCACCCATGAAAATATGTTTATAGCAAAGGAGATGGTATGAAAACGGTTATTGTCGATTACGGTATGGGTAATCTGCGTTCGGTTTTGAACTCTGTACGTGAGGCGGAACGCCTTGCGGAAACGGGGACGGAGATTGTGTTGAGCGCCCGCCCGGAAGATGTGGCCGCCGCCGACAAAATCATTTTCCCCGGACAAGGCGCCATGCCCGACTGTATGGCCGCACTGCAACGCAGCGGATTGGGTGAAGCGGTTTCAGACGGCCTGAAAAACAAGCCGTTTTTCGGTATTTGCGTCGGGGCGCAACTTTTGTTCGAACGCAGTGAAGAAGGGGATACTGCGGGATTGGGTTGGTTTGCAGGGGAGGTCAAACGGTTCTCTGCGAATGTGCGCGACCGCGATGTAGGCCGTCTGAAAGTACCGCATATGGGTTGGAATACCGTGCATCAAACCAAACCGCATCCGCTGTTCCGCGATATTCCGCAAGATAGCCGTTTTTATTTCGTCCATAGTTATTACTTTGCACCGCAAGGTTCCGAAATCGTACTTGCTACCAGCGACTATCCTGATTCGTTTGCCTGCATTGTCGGCCGCGATAATGTTTTCGCGACTCAATTCCATACGGAAAAAAGTCACGATGCCGGCTTATTGCTTCTGCGTAATTTTCTACACTGGAATGGATAATTTGTGTAAAATGCGGTTTACATGAAAACACATGCCGTCTGAAAGCCTATCTGGCATTTTTCAGACGGCCTTTCCTGCCAATCCGAAAGAACCGCCATGCTGCTTATCCCTGCAATCGATTTAAAAGACGGCAACTGCGTACGTCTACGCCAAGGTCTGATGGAAGATGCCACCGTGTTCTCCGACCAACCGGCGGATATGGCCTCGCATTGGCGGCAGCAGGGCGCGAGGCGGCTGCATTTGGTTGATTTGAATGGTGCCTTTGCCGGCGAGCCAAAAAATTTCCCGGCCATCCGCGAGATACTGGCGGCGGTGGCGGTCGATATTCCTGTTCAACTGGGCGGAGGTATCCGTGATTTGGCGACCATCGAAAAATATCTGGCCTTAGGGCTGACAGACGTTATTATCGGTACGGCGGCAGTTAAAAATCCGGCTTTCGTGCGCGAGGCCTGCCGGGAGTTTGCCGGACATATTATCGTCGGTATCGATGCCAAAGACGGAATGGCGGCTATTGACGGCTGGGCAACGGTAACTGAACACCACGCGGCCGATTTGGGCAGACGCTTTGCCGATGACGGAGTAAACAGTATTATCTACACCGATATCGGCCGCGACGGCATGATGAGCGGGGTAAACATCGATGCAACGGTTAAGCTGGCTGAAGCAGTCGGCATTCCCGTTATTGCTTCCGGCGGTTTGACCGACTTGGACGACATACGCGCCCTGTGTGCCGCAGAGAAAGACGGTGTAACCGGCGCGATTACCGGTCGTGCGATTTACGAAGGCAGTATTGATTTTGCGCAAGCACAGCAATTGGCCGATTCCCTCGGCGAATAGATACTGTTTTTATATTTAAGATATTATGGGATAGAAGGGATAAAATAATGTTGGAAGCATTTGTTTTGGGATTTTGGATGATTTGGTCGGCTGAGCGCGATATTTATGCTTTGTCGGAAAGCTTGGGTTTTATCGTGATTGCCGTGATTATCCGTGGCTTTATGGCGATGACCCTGCCGGCAATGAATGGTGTTTGGGCGGCAGAGATTGCCGTGCAGTGGATTTATGTCGCTTTGGTACTGACTGCTGTTAACAGGCTTTCCAACAGCTTCGCCACCACTCTGTTTTTGGCTGCTGCAGGCAGTATGGGTTTTTATTGGTTGTCGCAACCGGAAAACATGAAATCGCTGCTTTCTCCTTTTATTTAGCCAAGACAGAACGGTTTGACCGCATTGAATTTTGACTGATGTTTTGTGCGATGGGATGTCGGCTCTCTAAGATAAAGCATGGTGGAGTCAGGATGCTTCGTGGTATAACCCCCCCCCCTAAGCGGCAAGCTCTTGGAGTAGGATAACCGTTACTTGTTTTTCCTACGGCGCAACAATTTCACACTGCCCTCCGAGAGGGCAGTTTGTTTATAGACAACAGGTAATCCGAATGGCTCTTTGCAAACGAATCATCCCTTGCTTGGATGTTAAAGACGGCCGCGTCGTCAAAGGCGTGAATTTTCTCGGACTTCGCGATGCGGGCAATCCCGTCGATGTTGCCAAACGTTACAATGACGAGGGAGCGGATGAACTGACTTTCCTCGATATTACCGCTTCTTCAGACAACCGCGATACCATTTTGCATGTTATCGAAGCAGTTGCATCCCAAGTTTTCATTCCATTAACAGTTGGCGGCGGCGTGCGTACTGTAGCCGATGTCCGCCGCCTGCTTAATGCCGGTGCGGACAAGGTCAGCATCAATACCGCCGCCGTTACCCATCCCGATTTGGTCAATGAAGCCGCCGGATTTTTTGGATCTCAGGCGATAGTCGTCGCTGTTGATGCCAAAGCCGTCAATCCCGAAAACACCTGCTGGGAAATTTTTACCCACGGCGGCCGTAACCCGACCGGTTTGGATGCGGTCGAATGGGCGCTTGAAATGCAGCGGCGCGGCGCGGGCGAAATCCTGCTCACCAGTATGGACAGGGACGGTACGAAGCAGGGTTTTAACCTGCCGCTGACCCGTGCCGTCAGCGAAGCGGTGGACATACCTGTTATTGCATCGGGCGGGGTGGGCTCTATACAGCATCTGATTGACGGCATTAAAGAAGGAAAAGCCGATGCCGTTTTGGCCGCCAGTATTTTCCATTTCGGCGAAATATCGATTGCAGAAGCAAAAGAAGCGATGAGTCGGGCCGGGATTGGAGTCAGGCCGTCTGAAAAATATATTTCAGACGGCCTGTAGCGGTTGCATTTGTTTTCGTGATGGTCATTGCGATAGAAACGTAGGCTGCTTTCAAAACCGGATGTCTCCGAGCGATACGGAGGCCGTCTGAAACATTTGCCGCTTCTTTTCAGCATTGCCGCACCTGGCGGAATTGAAAACCGGGTGCGGACGATGTGGAACTGAAGCGGCTTCCCACATTCGGCGCAGCTGGCGGCATGAGCAGCGCACACAGCATACGAAACCAAATACACGGTGATTGCGGATACGGGCACTTACAGCTGCGGAACGGGGCGGGGCTGTCCGTCCTTGTCGATGGCGACGTAAGTGAACAAGGCTTCGGTAACGAGGCGTTGTTCGTTCAGGCTGTCGAAGGAGGCAGAGTGAACCCAAACCTCAATGTGAATCTGCATCGAAGTGTTGCCGATTTTAATCAGTTCGCCGTAGCAGGCGACGACATCGCCGACGGAAACGGGGCGGTGGAAGACGATTTTATCGGCCGCTACGGTGGCTGCACGGCCGCAGGCGGTTTCGTAGGCAAGGATGCCGCCGGCAATATCCATTTGCGACATCAGCCAGCCGCCGAAAATATCGCCGTTGGGATTGGTATCGGCAGGCATGGCCATCGTGCGCAGCAGCAGGCGGCCTTGCGGTTCGGTGCGTTGTTCGGTGTTCATCGGTTTTCCTTTTTGTTTGGAATAGCAGCCGTTTGGTGCGGCAGGGTTCGGTTTGTTTTTTCGGGCAGCGAGGCGGCGCAGTTGCAGGCCGTGCGGAAGAGAATTGCCCGACAGCTCGAAACGCCGTGATTTTTGAGCCGGATTAGGGCAGCGGTCGCTTGGATTCAACCATCATCCTCATGCCCGATATTTGGGCCGTCTGAAATAACGGCTGCAACAAATAAAAACTTTTCAGACGGCCTGACGCCATATTTTACTCCGCAAGTGGGCAGCGGCAAAACAGGGATTCTTGATTTTCTGCTGCCAAACTCGTTTTCAGACGGCCTGTTCCGTTACAATACCGCTTTCTCATCTTCGGATTGCAGTCATGCCATCTTCCCATTTACCCCGAATCCTGATTGCCGGCGGCAGCGGCCAAGTCGGCTGCTGCCTGAAAGCGCAACTTCAAGGCTGTGCCGAATTTTCCGCGCCCGATTCCGCCGTGCTTGATATTTCCAACCGCGACAGCGTATGGCGGGCGGTGGAAGCTTTCCGCCCCGACTACATCATCAATGCCGCCGCCTATACGGCGGTCGATAAAGCCGAGGGCGATGCCGGACGGGCGTTTGCCGTTAATCGGGACGGTGCGCGCCATTTGGCCGAAGCCGCCGAAGCAGCCGGCGCGGCCATGCTGCATATTTCCACCGATTATGTGTTTGACGGTGCGGGCGGCGAGCCTTATGACGAAGCTGCCCCAACCGCGCCGCAAAACATATACGGTGCAAGCAAGTTGGCGGGAGAGCAGGCGGTGTTGGCCGCCTGTCGGCGCGCCGTGGTGATGCGGACTTCGTGGGTATTCGGCGCGCACGGGCAGAACTTCGTCAAAACCATGCTGCGGTTGGGGCGCGAACGCGACAGCTTGGGCATCGTGGCCGACCAATACGGTGCGCCGACCGCGGCCGCCGACATCGCCGCCGCACTGATTACCATCGTCCGCTGCCACACGCCCGAGCAGTTGGCGGAACGTGCGGGGATTTATCATTATTGCGGCAGCCCGTATGCAAGTTGGTTTGAGTTTGCCGAAACCATTTTTGCCGAAGCGGCGGCGCAGGGCGTGTTGGCGAAAATCCCTGCCGTGAAGCCGATTGCCACGGCGGATTATCCGACTCCGGCCAAGCGTCCGGCCGATTCGCGTTTGGACTGCGGCAAAATCCGCGCCGTGTTCGGCATCGGGCCGTGCGACTGGCATTCCGCCTTAAGCGATTTGCAGCCTTATCTTTAAAACAACGGCAGGCCGTCTGAAAGTGGTTTTTCAGACGGCCTTGTGATATAAGTCCGCTTTCTCCAACCGACAGGAAACAAAATGAGTTCACAAGATTTGAGCGGCAAAATCGCATTGGTAACCGGCGCATCGCGCGGCATAGGCGCGGCGATTGCCGACACATTGGCACAAGCGGGCGCAACCGTCATCGGCACGGCCACCAGCGACAGCGGTGCAGCCGCCATTGGCGAACGCCTGGCACAGTGGAACGGGCAGGGCAGGGCATTAAATGCCGCCGAAGCCGACGGCATCGAAAACCTGATTGCCGATATTGAAAAAGAATTCGGCAAACTCGACATTTTGGTGAACAACGCCGGCATCACCCGCGACAACCTGCTGATGCGGATGAAAGAAGAAGAGTGGGACGAAATCATGCAGGTAAACCTGAAATCCGTCTTCCGTGCCAGCAAGGCTGTATTGCGCGGTATGATGAAACAGCGTTCCGGCCGCATTATCAGCATCACGTCCGTGGTGGGCGCGATGGGCAACGCGGGGCAAGCCAACTACGCCGCCGCGAAAGCCGGCCTGATGGGTTTTGCCAAATCCATGGCGCGCGAAGTGGGCAGCCGCGGGATTACAGTGAACTGCATCGCCCCGGGCTTTATCGACACCGACATGACCCGCGCCCTGCCGGAAGAAGTCCGCAAAACCTTTGAAGCGCAAACCGCACTCGGCCGTTTTGGCGACGCACAAGACATTGCCGACGCAGTATTGTTCCTGGCTTCCGATCAAGCCAAATACATCACCGGCCAAACGCTGCACGTCAACGGCGGTATGCTGATGCCTTAACTTTTTTAAAATCAAAACGAACAGGCCGTCTGAAAAACACTTTCAGACGGCCTTTATTGCCATATATTTCCTGAGAAAGGCTGCTTTCAATACAAAACTTTACGCTAACTTATTAAATTTGAAATAAATCATCATGGATATCATGAAGCGGTCTGTTATACTGCCCTCACTTTCCACCCATCGAGAAAAAGGAGATGTTATGAGCAAATCTGATTACGAAGCCCGCAAAGCCGCCATGTTGGAAGACATCCGTGCCGTAATGGACGATGTTGAAGCCTTGTACAATAAAGGCGTCGAAGAAGGCAGCGAAGAGATTGAAGATTTGAAAACCCGCCTAAGTGACAAACTGGAAGCGGCGAAAGAAAAATTGAGCGCGTTTGAAAGCGACACTGCCGCAAGCCTGCGCCGGCATTCCGCCCGTGCGAAAAAGAAATTCCGTGAATTCGAGGATGAGGCAAGCGAGCAAATCAAACGCCGTGCCAAACAGGCCGATGAAGCAGTGCATGAAAAACCTTATTACGCCATGGGTTTCGCCGCACTGGCCGGATTGGTGGTCGGCGTATTGCTGAACCGCCGTTGATAACGGTTTGAATCAGGCCGTCTGAAAACGCCCGCATTATTCGGCGGCGGCTTTTTCAGACGGCCTCTCTGCATCAAGGAGGAAAAATGGGCATCAAACAAGAAATCGAACATACGAAAACACTGTTGAACCAAGGGGTTGACTTGCTTCTGTTGCGGCTTCAGGTCATCAATCTCGATTTGGCCGAGCAGGCGGAAAACGCCTTCCGTACCCTGTTGGCACTGCTTTTTTCCGCCGTTTTACTCTTCGTCGCCCTGTTTGCCGCCCTGTTCGGCCTCAACCGGCTGCTCGACGATGCCACCGCCGTGAAAGTATTTTTCATCGCCGCTGCCGTCTGCATCGTTGCCGTCATGCTGCTGCTTTGGCGGATATGGGCGGCCTGGCGCAGGCACAACGGCTTGTTTGCCGACAGCCTAAACGGCCTGCGGGACGACATTGCCTGCCTGCGCGGCCAACTGTCCGAAAGCGAGGCCGGTCATGAATAAGGAAAGAAAACAGGCGCGGGAACTGCTGGAATTAGAAATCAAGCTGGCACGGCTGAAAGTCACTGCCGCACAAATCCGGCAGAAAAAAACGCGGCAACAACGGAAAAAACAGCGGGTGGATTTCGTGCAACTGGCGGAAATCGCCGCTGCGGCCGCTTCTGAAGGTTGGGCGCAGAAAGCCGCCTTTTCCGCCGCGCGCGGCAAATCCCGTTGGGCTTTGATTGCCGCCTGGCTGGCTTGGCATTTTATGCGGCGTAAAGGATGAAAACGGCAGTAAAAAGCCATTTTGGGAACAGCTTAAAATTGTAGACAATTAGAATAATCTGCCTGATTGTAGACAATCAAAATTAATGTAGTGAAATGTAGCGAAAACTATTGGAATAATATTTTAAATCAGGCAAAATGCCGCCGTTGCCGCACGGCGGCATTTTCAATGTAAACGAACTCTGGAGAAAAAAGAATGACCACCCGTATCGAGCACGACTTATTGGGCGAACGCGAAATTCCAAATGATGCCTATTGGGGCATACACACCCTGCGCGCGGCAGAAAACTTCAAAATTTCCAAGCAAAAGATTTCCGATATTCCCGAATTCGTGCGCGGCATGGTAATGGTGAAAAAAGCCACCGCCCGCGCCAATGTCGAATTGGGCGTGCTTTCCGCCGAAGTTGCCGCCGCGATTGATGCCGCCTGCGACGAAGTGCTGGTGAAAGGCCGCTGCCTCGACCAATTCCCGTCGGACGTATTCCAAGGCGGAGCGGGTACATCGGTGAACATGAATACCAACGAAGTCGTGGCCAATCTGGCTTTGGAACACTTGGGCAAAGCCAAAGGCAGCTACGACATCATCGACCCTATGGATCATGTAAACGCCAGCCAGTCTACCAACGACGCTTACCCGACCGGCTTCCGTTTGGCCGTTTACAACAGCACGGTGGCCATGATGGCGCAAATGAACCGCCTGAAACAGGCCTTTGAAGCCAAAGCCGAAGAATTTAAAGACGTGTTGAAAATGGGGCGTACCCAGCTTCAAGATGCCGTGCCCATGTCGCTGGGACAAGAATTCAAAGCCTTTGCCGTCCTGCTGGAAGAAGAAAACTCCAATCTGCAACGCAATATCGATTTGCTGTTGGAAATCAACTTGGGCGCAACCGCCATCGGCACGGGCGTGAACACTCCCGAAGGCTATGCCCCGCTGGCAGTGAAAAAACTGTCTGAAATCAGCGGCCTGCCCTGCACGCTGTCGCCCAATCTGATTGAAGCCACCTCCGACTGCGGCGATTATGTCAGTGTCCATGCCGCGTTGAAACGCCTGGCCGTAAAACTTTCCAAAATCTGTAACGACTTGCGCCTGATGTCATCCGGCCCGCGTGCAGGCATCAAGGAAATCAACCTGCCCGAAATGCAGGCCGGCTCGTCCATCATGCCCGCCAAAGTCAATCCCGTGATTCCGGAAGTCGTGAATCAGGTGTGCTTCAAAGTGATCGGCAACGACACTGCCGTAACCTTTGCCGCCGAAGCCGGACAGTTGCAGCTCAATGTGATGGAACCTGTGATTGCGCAAGCAATTTTTGAAAGTATCTCGCTGCTGGGCAATGCCTGCGTGAATCTGGCCGACAAATGCGTGGACGGCATTACCGCCAACCGCGAAACCTGTGCCGCCTATGTGCTGAACTCCATCGGCATCGTCACCTACCTGAATCCGTTTATCGGCCACCACAATGGCGACAAGGTCGGCAAAATTTGTGCCCAAACCGGTAAAAACGTGCGCGAAGTGGTGTTGGAACTCGGTTTGCTGAGTGCGGAACAGCTTGACGATATTTTGTCGCCCGCCAATCTGATTAACCCGCAATATAAAGCGAAAAAAGTCGGTTAAGCTTCCAGGCATAGATAAAGGCCGTCTGAAAACCTGTTTCCGGGTTTCAGACGGCCTCTGTTTGTTGCAAAGCCGGTTGTTTTATACCGAGAACGAAGAGCCGCAGCCGCAGGTGGTTTCCGCGTTGGGGTTGCGGATGACGAATTGCGAGCCGTGCAGGCTTTCGGTGTAGTCGATTTCCGCGCCGACAAGGTATTGGTAACTCATGGGGTCGACCAGGAAGGTCAGGCCGTTTTTCAGGATTTCGAAATCGTCGTCGTTTTTGATTTCGTCGAAAGTGAAGCCGTATTGGAAGCCCGAACAGCCGCCGCCGTTCACGAAAACGCGCAGTTTCAGGTCGGGGTTGTTTTCTTCGGCAATCAGGTCGGCCACTTTGGTGCAGCAGCTGTCGGTGAAGATGATGGGTGATTCGTCTGACATGGTTCTTTCCTTGTGTGTCATGGTTTGCGCGGTATTTTCGCGCAATGCTCGAGGATAAGCAAGGTGGGGTGCAAGGTGTTGATTTCAAGCCGTGCGGCGTATGGTGTTAGTCGTGTTGCGAAATAGGTACAAGCTGTTCGCCCCAATGCAATTTCTGCCGCAGCGTTTTATAGTAGCGGTAGATGCCCGGGTGCAGTATCCGCAGGCTGTGGCGGTAGCGGCGGATACGCAGCATGTCGCCGCTTTGAATGTCGATGTAGGACTGCCCGTCGAAGTGGGCGCGCGCGTCGCCGGCTTTGGTAATCAGGATGTCGATTTCGCAGGTGTCGGGGACGGCAATGGGGCGGTTGGTCATGGATTGCGGGCAGATGGGGACGAGCGTGAAGGCGCGCAGGCTGGCTTGCAGTATCGGGCCGCCTGCCGCCAGCGCGTAAGCCGTCGAACCGGTGGGCGTGGAGACAATCAGGCCGTCCGAACGCTGGGTGTAAACGAATTCTTGGTTGATAAAGGTTTCGAATTCAATCATTTGGCCCGCGCCACCGCGCGAGATGACCACGTCGTTCAGTGCCAGCGAGTTTTTTACATGGGTGCCGTTGCGGATGAGGTCGGTTTCGAGCAGTATCCTTTCTTCCGCCTGGTGTTTGCCGGTCAGGATGCCGGCGATTTCTTTCAGCATTTCTTCGCGGGGGACTTGGGTCAGAAAGCCGAGGTGGCCTTGATTGATGCCTACGAGGGGGATGCGGTAGGGTGCGACTTTGCGGGCGGCGGAAAGGAAGGTGCCGTCGCCGCCCAAAACGATGACCAAGCCGCATTCGCGGCCGATGTTGTCTTTGTCGGTTAAGCGGCAGCGGGGGAGGTCGTCGGGATGGACTACGCCGCCTTCCACGCTTTCGCGGTCGATGAATACGTCGATTTTTTCCGCCAGCAGGAAGTCTATCAGTTCGTGCAGGCTGACTTCTATCCGGGGCGTTTGCGGGCGGGTAACGATGCCGATGCGTTTGAATTCGGTAATCATGGCGGATGGGCGTACGGTAAGGGTAACGGAACGGATTATGGCATGATTGCAGGCCGTCTGAAAGCGGCTGGCGCGGTGTTTTCAGACGGCCTTTTTTGTGTTTTTAAGGCCACAGCCATGCCCAGACGCGGCGGCCTTCGCTTTGCAGCATCAGCAATGTCCGGCAGGCGGCGGCGGTGTTCATGTATTCGATGCCTATGCCTTGCGCGGCCAGCGCGGCGTTGATTTTCGGATGGAGGAACTGTTGTGTTTTCCCCGTGCCGATTAAGATGATTTCGGGCGGGGCGTATTTTGAGAGGCCGTCTGAAAACGAATCGGCAGTCAAATCCTGCGGGCGTGCGGCGTTCGCGGGCAGACAGCGGCCTTCGATCAGGCAGACGGCTTCGGTGTGGGTTTCGCCGTTGATTTTCAGACGGCCGTCCGAACAGCCTTCGATATTCCATCCGTCTTGCGGCAGGTGTTCCTGAAACTGCATATTTTTCTTTCTGAATAAGGGTTTTTCGGGTAGGATTGCGCGTTTTTGACGGCAAGTTTAGCCATTCAGGGAACGCTTAACAAGGAGTGATGATGAAACCGGTCAATATCGGCATTTTGGGTTTGGGTACCGTGGGCAGGGGCACGGCGGAAGTGTTGCGCGCAAACGCGGCGGAAATCAGCCGCCGGCTGGGACGCGCGGTGAACGTGTTTATGGTGTCCACGCGCGACGAAGCCAAAGCCCGCGCCGCCTGCCCGCCCGAAACCCTGATTACCGCCGATCCGTTCGAAGTCGTGCGCCACCCGGAAGTGGACATCGTGGCCGAAGTGTTCGGCGGCACGGAAGCGGCCAAAGAGCTGGTGTTGGAAGCCATACGCCACGGCAAACACGTCGTTACCGCCAATAAAAAACTGCTGGCCGAGTACGGCAGCGAAGTTTTCGCGCTGGCGGAAGAAAAAAACGTGATGGTGCAGTTTGAAGCGGCGGTGGCGGGCGGCATCCCGATTATCAAAGCCCTGCGCGAAGGCTTGTCGGCCAACCGCATCCGTAGCATCGCCGGCATCATCAACGGCACCAGCAATTTCATCTTGAGCGAAATGCGCGAAAAAGGCAGCGCGTTTGCCGACGTATTGAAAGAAGCGCAGGCTTTGGGCTATGCCGAAGCCGACCCGACCTTCGATATCGAAGGCCACGACGCGGGGCATAAAATCACCATCATGAGCGCGCTGGCGTTCGGTACGCCGGTCAATTTCCAAGCCTGCTACCTCGAAGGCATCAGCGGGCTCGACAGCCGCGATATCAAATATGCCGAAGAACTCGGCTACCGCATCAAACTTCTGGGCATCACGCGCAAAACCGACAAAGGCATCGAATTGCGCGTCCATCCCACCCTGTTGCCCGAAAGCCGCCTGTTGGCCAATGTGAACGGCGTGATGAACGCCGTGCGCGTGAATGCCGACATGGTGGGCGAAACCCTGTATTACGGCGCGGGCGCGGGCGCGCTGCCGACCGCTTCCGCCGTGGTGGCCGACATCATCGACATCGCCCGCCTGCTCGGTGCGGATACGGGCAACCGCGTGCCGCATCTGGCCTTCCAGCCTTCGCAGGTTCAGGCGCAAACCATCCTGCCAATGGACGAAATTATCAGCAGCTACTACCTGCGCGTGCAGGCGCAGGACAAGCCGGGCGTACTCGGCCGCATCGCCAACCTGCTGGCGGATCAAAACGTTTCGATAGAGGCATTGATTCAAAAAGGCGTGGTGAACGGCGACACCGCCGAAATCGTCATCCTGACACATAGCACGGTCGAGAAACACGTCAAGGCTGCTATCGCCGGCATCGAAGGCATGGATACGGTAAACGGCAAAGTAACCATGATACGCATGGAGAGTTTAAATGACTGAACAGGCGCAAAGGCCGTCTGAAAACCCTTCAGACGAAGAGCAACGCCGTGAACAAACGCTCAAGTCCAAACGCAAAATCCGCACCATACGCATTTGGCTGTGGGTGATCGCCTCTCTATTCGCCGCCACCTTCTTTCTGTCGCAATGCGCCATGAGCAAACCGCGCGCCAAGGCCGCATTTGTCGAATCGTGCATCCAAAACGTGCCGTTCTCGCCCAAATGGCAGGGCGATTTGCAAACGCTGGGTTTGAAGGACGACAGCGGCAAGCTGGTGCAAAACTACTGCGTCTGCATGTGGGCGGAGCCGTTGGACAAACTCAGCCAAGAGCAGCTCGACGGCTTTGCCAAACTCGACAGTCAAAAACAGCTTGAGCTCTTGGGCGGTGCCGAAGCCTTCAATGCCCGCGACAAGCAGTGCATCGCCGGTTTGAAGGCCGCGCAGTAAGGCTTCCGGCCCGGTTGCCCGCATCTAAAAGGCCGTCTGAAAAATACCGCCGCGTATTTTCAGACGGCCTTTTAACATCCCCAAGCGCATGTTATAGTGGATTGGCTTTAAATCGGAATGAGGCGGCCAACGCCGCATCGGTTTGAAGTTTCCCGCCGTACGCGGCGCACATAAAAATCCCAACGACACCAAAGGAAGAAATCATGCAAACAATATCCCCGCTCCCCCGTCCCGAAATCGATGCCGACGGTCTGCTCGAATATTCCGTGGTTTATACCGACCGCTCGCTGAACCACATGTCGCAAAAATTTCAGACGGCCTTGCGTTACATCTCCGCCACCTTGAAAAAAGTTTACCGCGCACAGCATACCGCCGTCGTTCCCGGTACCGGGACGGCCGGCATGGAGGCGGTGGCGCGCCAGTTCGCACGCGGCAAAAAATGCCTGATTGTGCGCAACGGCTTTTTCAGCTACCGCTGGTCGCAAATCCTCGAACAGGGCGGCATCGCATCCGAAACCAAAGTGTTGGTCGCATGGCAGGAAGACCGCTTCCAAGCCCCGTTTTCGCCGGCACCGATAGAAGAAGTATGTGCCGAAATCGCCGCCTTCCGTCCCGACATCGTATTCGCCCCGCATGTCGAAACCGCCTCCGGCATCATGCTGCCCGACGGCTACATCGCCAAGCTGGCCGAAGCCGTCCACACCGTCGGCGGCCTGTTGGTGGTGGACTGCATCGCATCAGGCTGCATCTGGCTCGATATGGAAAAACTCGGCATCGACATCCTGCTTTCCGCACCGCAGAAAGGCTGGAGCGGAACGCCCTGCGGCGGCTTGGTCATGCTGAACGGAACGGCTTATCAAAAAGCGCAGGAAACCCAGTCCGACAGCTTCGCCCTCGACCTGAAAAAATGGCTGCAAATCATGGAGGCATTTGAAAACGGCGGCCATGCCTACCACGCCACGATGCCGACCGACGGCCTGCTGCGCCTGCACGACATGATGCGCGAAGCCGAAGGCATCGGTTTCGACAAATTGGCCGAAGCGCAGCGCGAATTGGGCGGCAAAATACGCGGCCTGTTGGCCGAACGGGGTTTCCCGAGTGTGGCGGCGGCAGGATTTGAAGCCCCCGGCGTCGTGGTTGCCTATACCGATAATCCCGAAATCCAAAGCGGCCGCGCCTTTATCCAGCACGGGATGCAGATTGCTTCCGGCGTGCCATTACAATGCGGCGAGCGTGCCGATTTCCAAACCTTCCGTTTGGGCCTGTTCGGTTTGGACAAGCTGCAAAACATCGAACGGACGGTGCAAAGTTTTGCCGAAGCATTGTCAAAAATAGAACGGTGATGGAAAGATCATCGCGATGCAGGGCGGCGCGGTATTCCGCCCTGTGCGGGAAACTGCCCAACGGGATATAACAGCGTTACAGTTTCCGGCCGGTTCCGCTAATAGGGAGGCCGTCTGAAAAAGCAAGTTGCAAACAGCGGGTTGCTTTTTCAGACGGCCTTTTCGTGTGATAAACGGTCGGGAAAACGGTTTCAGACGGCCTCAATCACATTTGCCGTTCGCGCCACATCAGGTAATCGCGCAGCGGGGGAACCGGCGGGTTCAGGCAGTGCGGGCAGATGCCTGTTACGTCTTCGTCTTCAAATTCTTCGATGTGCAGGGCGTTGGGGTCGAAACGCGCCTGCTGCATCACGGCCTGTGCCAGTGCCTGCTGCTGCACCACGTCGAATTCGAAGCGTTGCAGGATTTCTTCCAGCAGCTCGTTTTCCGGCCCGCTGAACGGTTGGCGGTGTGTTTCTATCATGCGGACGTAGTCGCCGTTGCTGATTTTTTGTTCGATAAGTGTAAGCATAACCGGACTTTTGAAAAAAGCCCGCATCATATCGCGAAACGGCATGGCGGGCTACGGGGCTTTACAGTTGCGGCAGTTTGGCGGCCAGGCGGCGGCTGTTTTCAATCAGACCGCAGTCTTCCTGTTGCAGGGGCAGCGCGCAATCCATCATCAAGAGGTTGTTCGGGCGGCGGGTGTGCAGGCTCATGCGGATTTTTGCCGGAGTAAAGGGCAGGTTGCGGGCGGCGGCAAAGGCGGCTGCGCGGCGGTTGGCGGTTTCCAGCATGAAGCGCAGGCTGATGTCGAGGTGGAAGACGCGCGCCTGCAAAACCAAAATCCGGGCGGCAAACCAGTCGGCCTCATCGGTAAACACGCTCGGGCTGGGACGGCTGAAATCGTGGCGCGAGGCGGCAATCATCAGGGCGGTGGTGCGGATTTGCGGCAGCATCGCCTCGGCGGCCAACGCGCCGAAATTTTCCGGCAGGCTGTCGTCGATTAAGTCGGGACGGTGGCCGTTGCCGTCTACAACCAGACAGCATCGGTTGAGTGTTTCGATATCGGCGTTGTGTTGCAAAGATTGTGCGTTTTGCATGGCAGGCTCCTGAATCTGTTTGGTTCCGCTGTTGCCGGTAAGCGGTGGTTTCGGCGGCCTGTATCGGGTAAGGGAAAAACAATAAAGCCGCCTGTTCGGTTTGGACGGGCGGCTTTTTCGCTGTTGCTCTATTTTACGCAGACGCAAAAAGATACCGCACCTTGGTGCGATACCAATAAAAATAAGCAACAGAGCGAATTTGCATGATGTTTCTCGTTAAAACGTTTAAAGAATGGGGCGGACTTTAAAACAGTTTGTTAGCCGTTGTCAATATCCTTTGTGTTAAAAAGCACCGAAATAATAGAAGATGTAGACGACAAGCAATATTAGCGGCAGAAAGAGGAGGGCGGTTTGCCGCCTGTATGCGAATTCGCCTTTCAAATGGTGGATAACCAGGGCGAACAGGACGTATTTGAACGGGAAGGCGCATTCGCAGGCCAAAGTGCGCGGCTGCGGCGAACGTGCGGATTGGCATTTGCGGCCGCGGCATTCGGTGTAACCCGGCGGCCATGTGTGGCTGGCATGGCACGAATGGATGGCGGGTGGTGTGTCTCCATCGGCGGGATACGGCAGCGTGTGGCTGCTGGCAGACGACGAAGTGCAAGTGCAGGCTGCTTTTGCAGCAATCTTGTCTGATATATTTGACATGAAAACGGCACAATGCCATACTTATGTCAGATATATCAGACATTTTTATTGAGGCTATGAACAGAGTTCGGCAGTTCCGCAAGCAGAAGCAGCTTTCGCAGCAGGCTTTGGCAGATTTGGTGGAAGTTTCGCGGCAGACGGTGAATATGATTGAAAATCAGGATTATAACCCGACCCTGTCTTTGTGTATCCGCTTGGCAAAAGCATTGGATACGGATTTGAATGCGCTGTTTTGGGAAGAGGAAGATGAACAAATTCAACCGTAAATTGTTGGACGGCATGATTGGCAAGCAGGACGAACGCGAGCGGCTGGAAACGTATGAGCGGATGGCGGTGTGCTATGCGTATTTGTATTGGGGTTCGCTGCTGGTGTGTTGGGTCAGTTGGCTGATTGGCTGGGAGACCGGCCAATATGCGCTTTTGCTTGCTCTTTTATTAGGCATTCCGATGCACGGTTGGGCGAAATTCAACGATATATCGGACGAGGTGATTCCGTATCCCCAAAAGATAACGCCTGAAACGGCCAAAGAGGTGTTGAGAAAAGCACGGAAGGCTGCATTGCTATTAGGCCTGATGGCTGCTGTGATGGCGTTTGTTGCCGGCAAACTCTATGCAAAGGATGTGCCGTTCCTTTTGATTCTGCCGTTTGCGGTATTGCTGTTTTTGGCCATTGCCGGCGGCACATACAGCAGCGCGTGCATACGGGTGAAAAAGACGTTGCGCGAACTGCGTGAAGACGAAGGGGAAGATTGATGTGCAGGCTGCTTTTTCATTGGCAGATTGAAGTATTCGGATAATGTATTGGGAGAAAAATGATGAATAAATTCAACCGTAAAATGGTGGATTCCATGCTTGGGCGGCAGGACGAGCGCGAACGGCTGGAAACGTATGAGCGGATGGCGGTGTGTTATGCGTATCTGTATTGGGGTTCGATACTGGTGGGGCTGGGCAGTTGGGTGATGGGCTGGAAAGGCGGAGAGGCGGCTTTTGGGTTGTGGTTTCTGTTGGGTTTGCCGTTATACGGTTGGGCGAAAGTCAGTTGGTCGGAATGCAACGATTTGTCGTCTACGGTCATTTCTCCATCCGAAAAAATCACGCCGGAAACGGCCAAAGGCATCTTGCGGAGAGCTTTGAAAAATTCTTTAATTTTTTCAGGCGGCTTCTGTGCCATGATTTTTGTAATAATAAAACGGAGAAGTCCCGAAGTCCCCAATCTGTTAATTTTGTTTTTTGTGGGATTGATATTTTTGTTTATGGTGGTCGGCTTTTATTGCAGCGCGGACATGAAGGTGAAAAAAACCTTGCGCGAGCCGCCGCGTGAAGATAAGGGCACAGAGGAGGATGAAGATTGATGAAACAGGTGCAGGCTGCTTTTCCAACCTAAGCAGGGCGGCGGCGAGCAAATCGGGCGTTTCCAAGCCGAACACAATGGCGTTGCCGCGTTCGCCGCGGTGATAACCTGCGGGAAAATAAGGAATGTAAGCGGCGCAGTTGAAATTCACGGTGAAATTGAAGCCGCACACGCTGTATACGTCAGCAGGGCGCGGATGTCGAATTGCGCGGCGTGAGTGGCGGCTAGCCCTTCGTCTTCGGTGATCACCAGCATCAGGCCGGAGAAGCCTTGCAGTTGCACGTTTTCCTGGAATTTAAACACGCGCGTGGGCAGGGCGGAGGCTTCCACTGTGCCACTTGCGCCGAAATACGGCACGCCGAGCAGTTGGTTAGCCGTTGTCAATATCCTTCGTGTTAAAAAGCACCGAAATAATAGAAGATGTAGATAACAAGCAATATCAGCGGCAGAAAGAGGAGGGCGGTTTGCCGCCTGTATGCGAATTCGCCCTTCAAATGGTGGGTAATCAGGGCGAACAGGACGTATTTGAACAGGAAGGCGCATTCGCAGGCCAATATGATGCCGTTGATTAAGAAGCGGGAGCTGCCGGGAGTGGCCGGAAAGAAATGGAAGTAAACGGCGGTGAAAAGCGGCAGAAGGCAGACCAGCAGCCAGCGGAAGGGAAGGGGGGATTTGGCGGTATCGGACATTTCGGATTTCGATAATGGGATGAGGTGTGTTTGGGGTGAGCCGTTTTTTTCAGACGGCCTCATCGGGTTTGGAGGCCGTCTGAAAGGTTTCGGGCGGATTTAACGGCCGTAAATTTGTGCCGCGGCCGCGCTGACGCCTTGCGACAGCGATTCCAGCATGGCTTCGTAACCGTCGCCGTGCTGCGGGGTTTCCGCGCGGAATCGGCGGCTGCCGGAGTCGGAACGGATGTAGCCTTCAACCAGCGTGCTGCCTAAGTAGCTGCCTTGGAAGGCTTCGAGGTAGATGGTTGCCGATTGTGCGGCTTTGCTTTGATGGGCGGGGACGAAATAGCGGCCGGTATCCATGCGATTGAATTCGTTGGCAAATCGCGCGGCGGCGGCCTGATCGAGCGGTTGCGCCCACAGGTGGTTGCGGGCGTAGTCGAGCCGGAAAGCGTCTGAGCGGTATGCCAGCCCGCCCCTGTTCAGCGGTTCGGCCGGAACGACGCGCAGGGCGGTTTCGGTTTTGCCGCGCGTGTGTTCGGGCATTTGGAAGGTGCTGTCGGGCAGGGTGAAATAGTTGGTTTGCGGTGTGGCGCAGGCGGCAAGCAGGAAGGCGGCCGCCAGCGGCAGAAGCAGTTTTTTCATCCGGATTTCCTTAATTTGTGTGCAATGCTGCGTGAAACGCTGGATTTGAAAAAGAAGGGCGGATTATAGCCGATTTGGCCGTTGCGGGCGGAATTGGGTCGTCCGAAGATGTTTTTTTGGTTTGTCGGGGGGCGTTTGCGACTGCTTTTTCAAGCAGGTTTTTGCGGTATTGAGAGTAAAAAGACGGAGAAGCCGGCGGCTGTCGGCAAATGTTAAGGCATTGGACGGCAGTATACAGTCCATTGGCTGTTTTTTAGGGTATGCCCATCGGTAATGATGGTTGAAAACCGGTGTTTCAGACGGCCTTTGGATGATTGCCGCTCAGGATTTGATCAGCTTGCGCAGTGAGGAATGATTATGTTTGATGTCGGCAATCAAATGGTCGTATTGGTGCATCCGCATGAGTGAGCGGGCGATCAGGTAAACAGCAAATACAATCAGGCCGATGTTGATCAGGCTGACTACGGCCAGCAGCAGCCAGACTTCGACCGGGCTGTACCATTTTGATGTGGCGATCAGTGCGCTGAAAATCGACAACGGGAGTGCCAGTACGGCGATTCCGGTCCGCATGACGGCAAGCGCGGTGCGTTTTTCGGCCAGCAGCAGTTGGACTTGGTTGATGCTGAGGATGTCGTCTTGTTGTTCGGAAACATCCATTTTATCCCCCGTTCTGTTTTCAGACGGCCTCACAGCAGGCCTCGTTCTGCGAGCGATACAGCCTGCCGCGCCGTAACGATGAAATGGTCGAGCAGCCGCACGTCCACCAGTTCCAGGGCTTGCTTCAGACGGCCTGTCCATTCGATGTCGGAAGGCGAAGGTTCGGCCGCGCCGCCGGGGTGGTTGTGCGCCACAATCAGCGAGTCGGCGTAATGGTCGAGTGCCAGTTTCACCACTTCGCGCACATACACGGTGTTTTCCGCCACTGTGCCGCGCGACAGTTCCACGCAGTTTATCAGGCGGTTTTGGCGGTTGAGCAGCAATACCAGCGAAACTTCCACCCGTTCGTGTCCCAGGTGCAGGCGCAGGAAGTCGGCGGCCGCCTTGGGGCTGTCGAACAGTGCGCCTTCCTGCAACTCTTCGGCCAGCACCCGCCGTCCGATTTCGCGCACCACGGCAAATTGGGTGAAACTGGCCTGCCCCATGCCTTTGTGCCGCACCAGTTCGCGCTCCGGCGCGTTCATCAGCCGTCCCAGGCTGCCGAATTCGTTTAAAAGGTAACGCGCCAAATCGACCGCGCTCATGCCTTTGATGCCGGTACGCAGCAGAATTGCCAGCAACTCTGCATCGCTCAAGGCCGCCGCGCCCAAGGCCGACAGCTTTTCGCGCGGCCGTTCGCCTTCCGGCCAGTGTTTGATGCTCATGCGTTTCCTTTTTGGTGTTTGGCGGTTTCAGACGGCCTTTTTCGTTTTAAGCCGTCAGTGATTCGAATACCGCGAAATAATCGGGGAAGGTTTTGCGGACGCATTGGGGATCGTTGATGGTAACGGGTACGCCCAGCAATGAAACCAGTGAGAAGCACATCGCCATGCGGTGGTCGTCGTAGGTGTCGATAACGGCGTTAGGCGTGAGTTGTGCCGGTGGGGTAATGTGTATGGCTTCGGCTTCTTCCCGCACGGCCGCGCCGACTTTCCTTAATTCGGCGGCCATGGCGGCAATGCGGTCGGTTTCTTTGACGCGCCACGAGCCGATGTTGCGCAGGGTGCAGGGCGCGCCAGCCGCCAGGGCGACGACGGCCAGCGTCATGGCGGCGTCGGGGATGTGGTTTGCGTCCAAATCGAAAGGCAGGACGGCTTGCCCTTCTGCGCGGGAAACTTCGATGAAGTCGTCGCCCCATGTTACCGATGCGCCGATTTTTTCCAGTTCGCGGGCAAAGGCGGCATCGCCCTGTATGGCGTTTTTCCCTAAGCCGGTAACGCGTATCGGTACGGCGGAAAGCAGTCCGGCGGCAAGGAAGTAGGATGCGCTGGACGCGTCGCCTTCGACATGGACCGTTTCGGGGGCGATGTAGCGGGCGGCGGGCAGCCGGAAACGCCGATAGCCGCCGTTTTCCACATTGACGCCGAATCGGCGCATCAGGTTGAGCGTGATGTCGATATAGGGTTTGGAAATCAGCTCGCCCTCCACCTGTATTTCAAATGCTTCGCCGGTCAGCGGCAAGGCCATCAGTAGCGCGGTCAGGAACTGGCTGGAAACGTTGCCTTTGACGGGTACGCTGCGGATGCCGTTGTCCTGCCGTTTGCCGATGTGTAGCGGCGGGTAGTTTTCGTTGCCGGTGTAGCGAATGTCCGCGCCGATGACGCGCAGGGCATTGACCAAATCGCCGATGGGGCGTTCGTGCATTCGCGTCACGCCGTGCAGGCGGTAATCGCCGCCCAATACGGCCAGTGCGGCGGCCAATGGACGGAAGGCGGTGCCGGCGTTGCCGAGGAATAAATCGGCTTCGCGCTGCGGGAAACGGCCGCCGCAGCCGTGTATCCGAATCAGGCCGTCTGAAAGCGGTTCGATGCCCACGCCCAAGGCAGTCAGGGCATCAAGCATACGGTCGGTGTCGTCCGATTGGAGCAGCGAGCGTATCGTGCAGCCGTTGTCGGACAAGGCGGCCAGCAGCAGGGTGCGGTTGCTGATGCTTTTCGAGCCGGGCAGGGCGATGGAGGAAGGTTTCAGACGGCGTGGTTCTAGGCGGATGGAGTCGGTCATGATTTTTATACTGGAAGATAGGGGAAAGAGTTGTTATAGTCGCTTGGCGCAACATTATACAAGGCGGGGCGTGGCAGTGGAATCCCGCATCAGGCAACGATAAATCGATAATAAACCAAGGATATGCAAACAATGACGGCAAAAATAATCGCAATAGACGGGCCTAGCGCGTCGGGAAAAGGAACGGTGGCATCACGGGTGGCGGCCGCTTTGGGCTGGGACTATCTCGACTCCGGCGCGCTCTACCGCCTGACCGCGCTGTATGCACGGCAGAAACAGACGGAATGGACGGATGAAGAAGGCGTGGCACGGCTGGCGGCGGAGTTGCCGGTCGTATTTGACGGTCAGACGGTATTGCTGGACGGTGCGGATGTTTCCCAAGAAATACGCAGCGAAGCCGTTGGCATGGGTGCATCCGCCGTGGCGCAGCTGGCTGCCGTGCGTGCGGCCTTGTTGCAACGCCAGCGCGATTTTCAGGCGGCCAAAGGATTGGTGGCCGACGGGCGGGACATGGGTTCTGTCGTCTTTCCCGACGCGGTTTTGAAGGTGTTTCTGACCGCCTCTGCGGAAATCAGGGCGCAGCGGCGTGCCAAACAGCTTGGCCTGCCTTGCAGCGGCGTCGCTTTTGATAGGATTTTGGCCGATATCGAAGCCCGCGACGCAGCCGACAGCCGCCGCACGGTCGCACCGCTGCGCCGCCTTCCCGATGCCGAATTGCTGGATACCTCGGAAATGGGTATCGACGAAGCGGTAAAAAAAGTAATTGATTGGTATGAAAAAAAACAAAGCTGATATATAATGCGCACTTTCGAGTTTCAGACGGCCTGACGGTCTACCCGAAGGCCGTCTGAAAATATGTTTGCACCACCTGTCCGGCTGGGGAGGACAGGTGTTTTTCAACCTCAAACCCCGCGTGCCCCGGCAGCGCAAGAAAGATTTAGCAAATATGGAAAATTTTGCCCAGTTGTTGGAAGAATACTCAGCAGTACAGGAAATGAACCCAGGCGAGGTTATCACCGCCGAAGTGGTGGCGATTACCGACAAGCACGTCATCGTCAATGCAGGTTTGAAATCCGAATCCCTGATCGACATCAACGAATTTAAAAACCTGCAAGGTGAAGTAGAAGTTAAAGTAGGCGATTTCGTTACTGTAACCATCGAATCCGTTGAAAACGGTTTCGGCGAAACCAAACTGTCGCGCGAAAAAGCCAAACGCGCCGCCGACTGGATCGCCTTGGAAGAAGCCATGGAAAACGGCGATATCCTGTCCGGCCTGATCAACGGCAAAGTAAAAGGCGGCCTGACCGTCATGATCAACAGCATCCGTGCTTTCCTGCCCGGTTCGCTGCTGGACGTTCGCCCGATCAAAGACACCTCCCACTTTGAAGGCAAAGAAATCGAATTCAAAGTTATCAAACTGGACAAAAAACGCAATAATGTCGTTGTTTCCCGCCGTGCCGTTTTGGAAGCAACTCTGGGTGAAGAACGCAAAGCCCTGCTGGAAAACCTGCAAGAAGGCACTGTAGTCAAAGGTATCGTGAAAAACATTACCGACTACGGCGCGTTTGTCGACTTGGGCGGCATCGACGGCCTGTTGCACATCACCGATTTGGCATGGCGCCGTGTGAAACACCCGAGCGAAGTGCTGGAAGTTGGTCAAGAAGTCGAAGCCAAAGTTTTGAAATTCGACCAAGACAAACAACGCGTTTCTTTGGGCATCAAACAATTGGGCGAAGATCCGTGGAGCGGTTTGGCCCGCCGTTACCCGCAAGGCACCCGCCTGTTCGGCAAAGTATCCAACCTGACCGACTACGGTGCGTTCGTTGAAATCGAACAAGGTATCGAAGGTTTGGTACACGTTTCCGAAATGGACTGGACAAACAAAAACGTACATCCGAGCAAAGTGGTTCAATTGGGTGACGAAGTAGAAGTCATGATTCTGGAAATCGACGAAGACCGCCGCCGTATTTCTTTGGGCATGAAACAATGTCAAGCCAATCCGTGGGAAGATTTTGACGCCAACTACAATAAAGGCGACAAAATCAAAGGTGCGGTTAAATCGATTACCGACTTCGGCGTATTTGTCGGCCTGCCGGGCAATATCGACGGTTTGGTTCACCTGTCTGACCTGTCTTGGACCGAAACGGGCGAAGAAGCCGTCCGCAAATACAAAAAAGGTGAAGAAGTCGAAACCGTCGTTTTGGCCATCGATGTGGAAAAAGAGCGCATCTCCTTGGGTATCAAACAACTGGAAGGCGATCCGTTCGGTAACTATATCAGCGTGAACGATAAAGGTTCTTTGGTTAAAGGTACTGTAAAATCCGTTGAAGCCAAAGGTGCGGTTATTGTACTGGGCGACGAAGTTGAAGGTTACCTGCCTGCTTCCGAATTTGCTGCAGACCGCGTTGAAGACCTGACAACTAAATTGAACGAAGGTGATGCCGTTGAAGCCGTTATCGTAACGGTAGACCGCAAAAACCGCAGCATCAAACTGTCAGTTAAAGCGAAAGACGCCAAAGAAAGTCGTGACGCGCTGAATTCGGTTAATGCCGCATCAACAGCCAGTGCCGGTACGACCAGCCTGGGTGATTTGTTGAAAGCCAAATTGTCTGGCGATCAAGAATAATTGCGGAACAAAATTATGACCAAATCAGAGTTGATGGTTCGTTTGGCTGAGGTTTTTGCTCAGAAAAACGGTACGCACCTGCTGGCCAAAGATGTCGAATACAGCGTGAAAATACTGGTTGATACCATGACCAGATCGCTGGCTCGAGGCCAGAGGATAGAAATCCGAGGATTTGGCAGTTTCGACTTAAACCATCGTCCCGCCCGGCAAGGGCGCAATCCGAAAACGGGTGATAAAGTGAGTGTGCCTGAGAAATACGTGCCTCACTTCAAACCCGGCAAGGAATTGCGCGAACGAGTCGATCGGGCAATGGCTGCCGAAGCCGAGTGATTGTTGTGAAAGAGTGCCGCCAAGTGCGGCACTCTTTATTTGTGTGATTTGTGTGCTTAAACGATAACTTTGTTTAACATTATGTGTAAATCCATTATAATGCCGATACTATGAGTAGAAGGCCGTCTGAAAGTTATGTCTGAAATAAATTCCAACCGTTTTGTTCCGCCCCCTTATCACAATCACAGCCCGCTGACTTGGTATCAGGCTGCTTCACAGCAGACCGCCTTTATCCGCGATGCCGCCCAAGCAAGGGCGATCGAGCATTTGGATAGATTGTGGACGGAATTGATGATGTTTAAACGCAAGAGAAACCGTTTTTTGGGTCGTAGCTTGCGTTCTCCCCAGCTGCCTAAAGGATTGTATTTCTATGGCGGTGTCGGCCGAGGTAAAAGTTTTCTTATGGATGCTTTTTATGGCTGCCTTCCTTATCGGCGGAAACGGCGGGTTCACTTTCATGCTTTTATGGCTGAAATTCACCAGCGTTTACGAGGATTGAAAAGTGAAGCCAATCCTTTGAAGGCTGTGGCTGCAGAAATTGCCAAAGAAACGCGGGTGTTGTGCTTTGATGAATTTCATGTGAGCGATATTGCGGATGCCATGATTTTGGGGAGATTATTGGAAAACTTGTTTAACGAAGGCGTAGTACTGGTGGCGACATCCAATTACGCGCCGTCGGAGTTATACCCTCAAGGACAGAACCGCAGCAGTTTCCTGCCAACCATCGCGTTGATTGAAGAGAAATTGACCATCCTGAATGTGGATGGCGGAGAGGATTACCGGCATCGTACCCTGACGGCTGCCGAGGTATTTTATATTCCCGCAAACGACGAGAATGAAAGGAAATTGGCCGATTTGTTTACTCAAGTGACGGCAGGTCAAGCAGAGAGGCCGTCTGAAATAGAAATCCACGGACGGATGCTTCGGTGTAAAAAACGGACGGATAAAGCAATTTGGTTTGATTTCCGTATGTTGTGTTTCGGGCCGCGTTCGCAGGCCGACTATCTGTATTTGTCAGAACATTACGAGATGATTTTTGTTTCCGGTATTGAAAAATTATCTCAGGCAGAGCGTGCGGAAGCGCGTCGCCTGACTTGGCTGATTGATGTTATGTATGATTATCGCGTAAAGTTTTGCGCAACCTGCGACGTACCTGTTGGTGAGATTTATGTAGAAGGGGATTTTGCGCAAGAATTTGTCCGTACGGCCAGCCGTTTAACCGAAATGCAATCTCAGGAATATTTGAACCTGTCCCATCTGACTTTAGGAAAGCCGGTTTGATGAGTATATAGTCAAACAACAAATAAGGCGGAATACGGAAAAACTTGTTACAATGCACCGGCATTGCCAATAGGTAAGGCTGTGCTGTTTGTTTGTTTTTTTATAAGGAGAATTGAATGACTATTCAACGTACTATTTCTATTATAAAACCCGATGCAGTTGGTAAAAACGTTATCGGCAAAATTTATAGTCGTTTTGAGGACAATGGTCTAAAGATTGTGGCGGCAAAAATGAAGCATCTCAGCAGGGAGGAGGCTGAGGGATTCTACGCCGTTCATAAAGAGCGTCCATTTTTTCAGGATCTGGTTAATTTTATGATTAGCGGTCCGGTGATGATTCAAGTACTTGAAGGTGAGGACGCAGTAGCAAAAAATCGCGAATTGATGGGGGCGACTAATCCTAAAGAGGCTGCCGCCGGAACTATCCGCGCTGATTTTGCCGAGTCGGTTGGAGAAAATGCCGTGCATGGTTCCGACAGCTTGGAAAATGCTGCTTTGGAGATTGCATATTTCTTTACCGAAGCTGAAATTTGTCCGCGTTAATATATAGTTAGTATAAAGGTTTTTACTGCCGCCAGAGTTGGCGGCAGTAAGGCTGTTAAAGTAAGGCCGTCTGAAAATTTGCATGGCGACGGCTTTACCTTTAACGGTTTAATGAAAAGCCTGCCGAAATACATGAAAAAAAATTTATTGGATTATGATTTAAACAGCCTGACTGCTTGGTTTGCCGAGATGGGGGAAAAACCGTTTCGCGCCAAGCAGGTCATGCGCTGGATGCACTGGGGCGGCGCGGCTGACTTTGCAGAAATGACAGATTTGGCCAAATCGTTGCGTGCCAAATTGGAAGAATGTGCCATTGTTGGGGTTCCTGCGCTAATGACTGCTCAAGAATCAAAAGATGGTACAAGAAAATGGCTGTTGGATGTCGGAACGGGTAATGGTGTAGAAACTGTATTTATCCCGGAGGCGGACCGAGGTACATTATGTATATCTTCTCAAGTAGGTTGTGCTTTGGAGTGTACGTTTTGTTCGACCGGGCGGCAAGGGTTTAACCGCAATCTGACTACTGCGGAAATTATCGGCCAATTGTGGTGGGCCAATAAAGCATTGGGAGCCACACCCAAAAACGAACGCATGATTTCGAATGTCGTTATGATGGGCATGGGTGAACCGTTAGCAAATTACGATAATGTGGTACGGGCATTGGCTGTAATGCTGGATGGTCACGGATACGGTTTGAGCCGTCGCCGAGTAACGGTTTCAACTTCAGGCATGGTGCCTCAAATGGATAGGCTCAAAGAGGATATGCCGGTGGCTCTTGCCGTATCCCTGCATGCATCCAATGATGAGGTGCGGGATCAAATTGTGCCGCTTAATAAAAAATATCCTTTGAAAGATTTGATGGCGGCTTGTCGCCGTTATTTGGTTAAGGCTCCGCGCGATTTTGTTACGTTTGAATATGTGATGCTGGACGGTATCAATGATAAGGCTGAGCATGCGCGTGAATTATTGGCTTTAGTCCGTGATGTACCCTGCAAATTTAATCTGATCCCTTTTAATCCGTTCCCTAATTCAGGTTATGAGCGTTCTTCTAGTGAAAATATACGGATTTTCCGCGATATTTTGCAGCAGGCCGGGTTGGTTGTGACTGTGCGGAAAACACGAGGTGATGATATTGATGCTGCTTGTGGCCAATTAGCCGGCCAAGTGCAAGATAAAACACGCCGCCAACAAAAATGGCATCAGCTATTGATTCAGCAATGAGGTGGAAGTTATGAAGAATTTATGGATTGCAGTTTTGCTTGCTTGTGCATTGAGTGCGTGTAAAAGTACTGAATTGAAAAGACCAAGTAAGAAGGAACGTACTGAAGAAGTATCCAGAATCAAGACGCAATTGTCCGTTGAATATATGCGTGCGGGAGATTATAGATTAGCCGTCACTACGATAGAGGAAGCTTTGCAGGCTGACCATAAGAATGAGATCGCATGGTTGATGCGTGCGCAAATTTATCAATATTTAAAGGTAAATGACAAAGCGGAAGAAAGTTTTCGAGAAGCTTTACGGCTAAAACCGGATAGTGCGGAAATTAATAATAATTATGGATGGTTTTTGTGTAACTATTTAAATAATCCTAATGCCGCAATACCTTATTTCGATCGTGCGTTAGCAGATCCTACATATCCTGCACCACAAGTTGCTTATATGAATAAGGGTATCTGCAGTGCAAAAATGGGTCAGTATTCATTGGCACAAGCATATTTGGAACGTGGTCTTGCTTCTGCTCCGACATTCATGCCGATTCGCAAGGAGTTGGCAAGAACGAAAATGTTGGCGGGGCAAATTAAAGAGGCTGATCAGTTGTTTAGACAATACCAGAGTCAAATGGAAGTATTGAGTGCTGATGATTTATTGTTAGGTTGGCAGCTTTCTCGGGCTTCAGGTAATTCACAGGCTGCATATGAATATGAAGCTCAAATTAGAGCAAATTACCCTTATTCTGAAGAATTGAAAACAATTTCAGCAGGGCACTAAAATATGAATCAAACTACTGAGAATCAGGTTATAGGACAAGATCCTGCCGTAGAATTTGGCCGGATATTAAGATTGGGGCGTGAAGAGAAAAATTTGTCTATCGGAGAGGTGGCAGAACGTTTAAAGTTATCGGCAAGACAGATTGAAGCGTTTGAGTCCGGCAATTACGAAGGCATGCCAGAAGGAGTCTTTATTAGAGGATTTTTAAGGAGTTACGGTAGATTTTTAGATTTGGATGAGCAAGCTGTTTCCATGCATTTGGACAGAATTGTGCCTCAGTCCAGTAAGGGTAGCCATAACGTTGAGCCAAATACCTCAAGTTCTTTGAATTATCAGAATCAAAAAATTGAAAAATCTTTTCCAACATGGATTTTTGGTGTTATTGCAATTGCTATAATTATTGCTGGTGTGTATATCTGGCAGGGAAAATCCAAAGAAGAAAATGCCAAGCAAACTTCGCGTAGCGAGGAAAGTGTGGGTTTGGGAGAAGTTGCTGCGCCAAACTTTGATAATGGCAATGTGTCGGTTGTACCGATGCCGGCAGGAGCTTCAGCTGCATCACAGGCTTTGTCCCAAGATAATGAGGGTTCGACTAATGCAACTGGAAATGAACTGGTTGTTAAGGTTCGTTACCGTTCTATGTTGGTCATTAAAGATAAAACCGGCAAGGAGTTGTTGAACAGTATTGTGCCGGCAAATAGCGAACACAGATTTTCAGGCCAAGAACCTTATGATGTTTGGATTGGTTATGCCAAAGGTGCTGTAGCGAGCTATGGTTCGAAAGATATCCAAGTTTCCGATCACATGATTGATAAAAAAACTGCTTCGTTTACGGCAGGAAAATAAATTCAGATGAATACACAAATACTGCGCCGTCCTACCCATCAAGTACAAATTGATCATGTCAGTGTTGGTTCGGACTCGCCCGTCATTGTCCAATCGATGACCAACACAGACACCGCAGATGCCCAAGCCACTGCTTTACAGGTAAAGGAACTCAGTGAAGCCGGTTCGGAAATGGTGCGGATTACTGTTAATAATCCAGAATCTGCTGCTAAAGTGGCTGAAATCCGTCAGCGTTTGGACGATATGGGTTGCAACACTCTGTTAATAGGAGATTTCCATTTTAACGGCGAACGCCTGTTGGCGGAATTTCCTGATTGTGCCAAAGCCCTATCAAAATACCGTATCAATCCGGGTAATGTCGGTAAGGGCTCAAAAGGTGATGAAAAATTTGCTTTTTTAATTCGTACGGCCGCTGAATATGGCAAGGCTGTGCGTATCGGTGTGAATTGGGGCTCGTTGGATCAGAGTTTGGCCAAGAGGATGATGGATGCGAATTTAGCTTCCGCCAATCCGAAAACACCGGAAGAAATCATGAAGGAAGCCCTGATTGTTTCTGCATTGGAATCAGCCCAGAAGGCAGTTGATTTGGGTTTGCCGGAAAATAAGATTATTTTGTCTTGCAAAGTCAGCGCAGTGCAGGATTTGATTCAGGTATACCGTGAATTGGCTGCCCGTTGCAGTTATCCGCTGCATTTGGGCTTGACTGAAGCAGGCATGGGTAGCAAAGGTATCGTGGCTTCAACTGCGGCATTGTCTGTGTTATTGCAAGAAGGCATCGGCGATACCATCCGTATTTCTTTAACGCCCGAACCCGGTGCTTCGCGTACGAAAGAAGTGGTTGTAGCGCAAGAAATCCTGCAAACCATGGGTCTGCGTTCGTTTACGCCCATGGTTACTGCCTGTCCGGGGTGCGGTCGTACGACCAGTACTGTATTTCAGGAGTTGGCACGTGATATTCAACAATATTTGCGTGACCAAATGGCGGTTTGGCGATTACAGTATCCCGGTGTGGAAAGTTTGAATGTGGCTGTAATGGGCTGCGTAGTAAACGGGCCGGGTGAAAGCAAACTCGCCGATATCGGCATCAGCCTGCCTGGGACGGGAGAAACGCCGATTGCACCGGTGTATGTGGACGGCGAACGCAAGGTTACGTTAAAGGGCGACAACATGGCTGCCGAATTTTTAGCCATCGTGCGCGAATATGTAGAGGTTAATTATGGCGAGGGTGGCAAAAAAAGGGACTGCCGCCGTGTTATTCCGATTCGGACAGCCTGATTTTTAGTAATGGTAGTGAAAATAAAATGAATCAAGATTTACGGGAACTTTTATTGCGTTTGTATTTGCAAAATAATCCGCAATTGAAACACCAGGTTTTTATTTATACCTATCAGGGCGTAAATGATGCCCTGCATAATCCATTTCAATTTGTCGGAGCCGATTTGCCGCCGGGGGTAAAAAAAAGCATTATTTTGCAAAATCTACCAGCGGGAGAGATGTTGCAGGCTTTCATCCTACCAATTGATGGAGGGTATGAAATCGAAAATATCGTACTGTACGGTAATAAGGCGGGGGTATTAGTGAATATTGGTTTGGATCGTAGCAAGATTGAAGAATCTGATAAATACCGCCAGTTTTTACAATTATCAAGCAGTATGCTACGCCAGTTTCAAAATTGAGGCATAGCCGAACAAATCATTTCAGACGGTCTAGGCAGTTAGAAGGCCGTCTGAAAACCGTTATATAGAGAAAGAGAATAATGGGACAGAAAATCCAAGCCGTGAAAGGCATGAATGATTTGTTGCCGCTGGAACAGAAGGATTTCAAGCTGACCAGTGCTTTCTGGCAGGCATTTGAAGATGTGGTCGGCAAATGGACGCGCCGTTTCGGCTACAGCCAAATCCGTACGCCTATTTTGGAACAAACAGGCTTGTTTGTGCGTTCAATCGGCGAAGAAACCGACGTGGTCGGTAAAGAAATGTATACCTTTTCCGATTCCAACGATACGCTCAGTTTAAGCCTGCGCCCCGAGGGAACGGCTTCCTGCCTGCGTGCGGTGGTCGAACACAATCTGCTGTACAACAGCCCGCAAAAGCTATGGTATATGGGGCCGATGTTCCGCCGCGAACGGCCGCAGAAAGGCCGTTACCGTCAGTTTCATCAGGTCGGCATAGAAGCTTTGGGGTTTGACGGGCCCGATGTCGATGCCGAAATGATTGCCATGTGTGCCGATTTGTGGCGGGAATTGGGGATTTCGGACTTCCTGACTTTGGAAATCAACAATCTGGGCAACAAGGAAGAGCGTGCCGCTCACCGCAGTGCGCTGGTTGCCTACCTCCAACAGCATGAAACCATATTGGATGAAGACAGCAAACGCCGTCTGAAAACCAATCCTTTGCGTGTTTTGGACAGCAAAAATCCCGATTTGCAGGCTGTTTGCAATCAAGCTCCGCGTTTGCTCGATTATTTGGGCGAAGAATCATTGGCGCATTACAACGGATTCAAACGGCTTTTGGATATTTTGGGCATTGCCTATGTGGAAAATCCCCGTCTGGTTCGCGGTTTGGACTATTACAATCTGACCGTGTTCGAATGGACGACCGACAAACTCGGCGCACAGGCTACCGTTTGCGGTGGCGGCCGTTATAACGGGCTGATAGGCGAGCTGGGCGGCAAAGATGCGCCTGCAATCGGTTTTGCCATGGGTATCGAACGCCTGCTGCTTCTGGTGCACGAATACGGCCGTCTGAAAACCGATGCCGCGCCCGATATATATGTTATGCAACAGGAAGAAGGTTTGGAAGCAGCCATAAACTACGCCTCCCGACTGCGTGCCGCCGGATTTAACGTATTGCAGCACTGCGGCAATCAGAGTTTGAAAAACCAGATGAAAAAGGCCGATGCCAGCGGTGCGCGTTTTGCCCTGATTGTAGGGGGGGATGAAGCGGAAAACGGCACGGCCACCGTGAAAGACCTGCAAGGGCAGTTCGGCCAGCAAACCATTGCCTCGGCCGAACTGACCGCCTTATTAACACAATGGAAGAATACATAAATGGCAGCACACTTGGATGATCAGCAAGAACTTGAGAATTTCAAATATTTTTGGCGCAGCAAGGGGCGTTGGCTGTTTGCGGTTTTATTATTGGCCTCGTTGGTTTATTTGGGCTGGGTGCTTTACCAAGGCCATATAAAGACGAAAAACGAAGAAGCCGCCACCGCCTTGGCAGGATTAGTAGAAAAAGCCAAGGCCAGCCAGGATAAACAGGCATTGCAGGCGGATTTGTCCATCCTCCAGCAAAACTATCCCGAAAGCATCTCTTCCGCGCAGGCAACCATGATGGTGGCTGCCGACCTGTTCGACCAAGGACAGTATGAAGCGGCGGAAAAGCAATTGAATTGGGTATTGCAAAACCAGCAAATCCCCTTTGTCCGTGCACTGGCTATCCAAAGGCTTGCAACCGTGCAGCTGCAGCAGAAGAAATACGACGCAGCCTTGGCTACATTGAAAATGCCGGTTGATGCAGCCTTTGAAGCCCTAATTTTGGAAACTCAGGGCGATGTGCTTTATGCGCAAGGTAAAAATAAAGAAGCGCTGGCAGTTTACGAACAAGCACTTGCCAAAACGGTACAAGACGCCCCCGGCCTCCAATTGCTGCAACTGAAGGCAGACGAATTGAGATAGGCTGACATTATTTTGAAATGACAGGCAAATTGCCCTCACAGGAAAAAGAAACCGCTTGCTTAAAGCTTTGAGGCCGTCTGAAAAAACGTCAGTCTTTTTTCAGACGGCCTGAAGTTATCCGACTGATTTCAGGCTTTATATTCCTCAGATTAAAAATTGCCGATGATGCGGATAGAACAGTCGGGCGAAGCTTGGAACAACCGTTTTTGATAAAAATACAAACGGCAGCCTGTCCCCATCACCTCCCGCCGCCGCTTTCGTCCGACGGTAAAAGGAAATAGTATTATGAAACCCACCATCGCACTGGTCGGCCGGCCGAACGTCGGCAAATCCACCTTGTTCAACCGCTTAACCCGCACCAAAGACGCATTGGTGCACGATTTGCCCGGCCTCACGCGCGACCGCCACTACGGTCACGGTCGCTTGGGCAGCAAACCCTATCTGGTTATCGATACCGGCGGTTTCGAGCCCGTCGTGGACAGCGGCATCCTGCACGAAATGGCCAAACAAACCCTGCAAGCCGTAGATGAAGCCGATGCCGTCGTCTTCCTGGTGGATGCGCGTACCGGTTTGACACCGCAAGACAAAATCATTGCCGATCGCCTGCGTCAAAGTCCGCGTCCGGTGTATTTGGCGGTCAATAAAGGCGAAGGCGGCCGCCACGATGTCCTGGCCGCCGAGTTTTACGAACTGGCGTTGGGCGAACCGAATGTGATTTCCGGCGCGCACGGCGACGGTGTGTATCACCTGATTGAGAAAGTGTTGGAACACTTCCCCGATGCCAAAGAAGAAAGCAACGAAGTCAAACATCCCGTTTTTGCCGTTATCGGTAGGCCGAACGTCGGCAAATCCACATTGGTAAACGCCATACTGGGCGAGGAGCGCGTAATTGCTTTCGATATGGCCGGCACAACGCGCGACAGTATCCATATCGATTTTGAACGCGAAGGCAAACCTTTTACCATTATCGACACCGCAGGCGTGCGTCGGCGCGGCAAGGTCGACGAAGCGGTGGAGAAGTTTTCCGTCATCAAAGCCATGCAGGCGGTGGAAGCTGCAAACGTTGCCGTTTTGGTATTGGACGCGCAACAGGACATCGCCGACCAAGACGCGACCATTGCAGGCTTCGCATTGGAAGCAGGCCGCGCACTCGTCATCGCAGTGAACAAATGGGACGGTATTTCCGAGGAACGCCGCAACGACATTAAGCGCGACATTGCCCGTAAACTCTATTTCCTTGATTTTGCGAAATTCCACTATATTTCCGCACTGAAAGAGCGCGGGATAGACGGATTGTTTGACAGCATTCAGGCGGCCTATGATGCGGCGTTTATCAAAATGCCGACGCCGAAAATCACCCGCGTATTGCAATCCGCCATCGAACGCCAGCAGCCTGCGCGCGCGGGGTTGGTCCGGCCTAAAATGCGCTATGCCCACCAAGGCGGCATGAATCCGCCCGTCATCGTCATCCACGGCAACTCTTTGCAGCACATTCCCGACAGCTATACGCGCTACCTGACGCAAACCTTCCGCAAGGCTTTTAATTTGCAAGGTACGCCGCTTCGGATTCAATACAATGTCGGCGAGAATCCCTATGAGGAAGAAACCGTCAAACCGAAAAAACAGCCGCCCCGCCGAGTGGCATTAAGTAACCGTATCGCCAAAAGGGAAGAACGGAAAGAAGACAAACAGCGGGTGAAAAAACTGAAAAAACGGCCGGTCAGCGTGAAAAAACTACAAGGCAACGATAAGAAGAAATAAATGGTAGGCCGTCTGAAAAACGTTTTTGTGTAATAAAAACAGTGTTTCAGACGGCCTTTGTTTATTTTTACAAGAAGTCCGAAAATGAAACATAACGAAAAATACCATTTATGGTTAGGCCGTTATGATTCCATTGAGGAGTATGACACATATATCGATATTGATGGCACAACCCAAACTTCGCAATTGGCAATCGATTTAGGGTTTCCATATCGGGATAAAGAGTCGGATGAAGTGTACGGGCTAACCTGCCTGCAACTTGACTTCAGATACAGCTTCCCCCTTTCCGAGCTGTTTTTCGATATGCCCGTTTTGGAAAAAGACATAGAAAGCATAGGCGATATTTACCGCCGATATTCCGACAAACCGCCCAATACCTATATATTTCTATTTAACGGCCGGCTGCAATTCCAATCGGGCGGCGTATTCGGAAAATATTTCTACATAGGTTTATTTGATGCGGATAAATCGTTTGATGCAGGTTTGCTGTAAGCACTGGAAGTGTATCTGTGCATGGCATGTCATACGGTGATGACATACCGCGCTTTTATCAAAATCAAAATCGCTGAAAACCGCATGGCGGGGTTTCAGCGATTTTTACATGGGATAACTTGAAACGGGGTAATGCGGCTTTTTTGTTGTGCGATTGGTGATTCGGCTTCCAATCATTTCGTGCGGCAGGACATCTGTAGTCCGCAGCCTTGCGGGGAGGGGGATTGATACCGCATGGCATCAGGCAGATTCAAAGCTTATGTTTCCGCCGGAGCCAGTGCCAATAGGGCATTGCGGCTGCGTTCGAGGAAGGCTTCTTTGGTTTCGCCTTCGCGCAGGCTCAGCGGGGTGCCGACATGGACTTCGCACAGCAGCGGGATGGGTAGGAATTTTCCTTTGGGCAGCACGCGGTTGATGTTGTCTATCCAGAGGGGGACGAATTCCGTACCGGGTCGGCTGTCGGCGAGGTGGTAAATGCCGGATTTAAAGGGCAGCAGGACGGTGTTGTCGTCGGTGTTGCGCGTGCCTTCGGGGAAGACGATGAGGGACGCGCCTTCGTCCAAGGCCTGTTTCATTTGTTCGGTTATTTCTTGCGGGCGGTCGCTGTGGCGCGGGATGAGGAGGGCGTTGAAGACGTTTTGGATGATGAAGCGGCGGATGCGGCCGGTCAGCCAGTAGTCTGAGCCTGCTACGGGGCGGGTGTGGATGCGCCAGCGGCGCGGCAGGGAAATCCAGACGAGCAGGAAGTCGCCGTGGCTGCCGTGGTTGGCATAATAGACTTTCTGTTGCGGGCTGAAGTCGAGTTCTATCCTGCTTTTCGGCTTGACTCCGGTGAGGAAGGATACGGAAAGGCAGAGCAGTTGGTCGGTCAGCCAGGCGAGGCTTTTTTTCAGTATGGGCATGGCGTTCGGATGGTTTTCAGACGGCCTCGCGGCGTTGGAGGACGGCGGCGAAGAAACCGTCCGTGCCGTGTGCCGCCGTGTCGAGTTTCAGATAAGTGCCGGTGTCGGGGCTGATTTTCGGGCTGCCCGGTAGGTCGGCACAGTTTAGTGCTTCAAAGTCGGGGTGTTCGCGCAGGAAACGTTCGATTTGGCCCTCGTTTTCCTGCGGCAGGATGCTGCAGGTGGCATAAACGAGGCGGCCTTGCGGTTTGACCAGTTCTGCGGCGGCATTGAGGATGCTGTGTTGCTGTTCGGCAAGTTTGGCCAGTGTTTCGGGCGACTGGCGGTATTTGAGGTCGGGATTGCGGCGCAGTGTGCCGAGGCCGGAGCAGGGCGCGTCCACCAAAACGCGGTCGGCTTTGCCTTTCAGACGGCCTAAACGCGGGTCGTGTTCGCTGCCGATGCGTTCGGGGTGGATGTTGGTGAGGCCTGCGCGCGTCATGCGCGGTTTGAGGTTGGCCAGGCGTTTTTCGGCTATATCGAAGGCGTAGATGCGGCCTTTGTTGGCCGTCATGGCGCCGACGGCGAGTGTTTTCCCGCCCGCGCCGGCGCAGAAATCGACGATGATTTCGCCGCGCTTCGCGCCGAGTAGCAGGGCGACGAGCTGGCTGCCTTCGTCTTGCACTTCGAGCGTACCGTCGAGGAAGCGGGGGTGCTTGCCGAGGGCGGATTTGTCGTGTAGGCGGATGCCCCACGGTGAGAACGGGGTTGCTTCGGCAGGGAGGCCTTCGGTTTGGAGTTCGGCCAGGATTTTGTCGCGTTTGGCTTTCAGGGCGTTGACGCGCAAATCGAGCGGGGCGGGGCAGGTGGTGCTGCGGCCGAAATTCAGGATGTCTTGGTCGGAAAAGTCGGCGCGCATGGTGTCGATCAGCCATTGCGGCAGTTCGGCGGCGGTGTTGAGGCCGTCTGAAAATTCGGTTTTGCATGCTTTGAGTGCGGCAAGGAAGGTTTTTTCTTCGTCGTCGGCCAAGCTGTCGAGCCGGCTGATGTTGAAGCCGCGTCCGAGGACGAGTGCGGCCAGTGCGGCTTTGCGCGCTTGTGCGGCAGGACGGCGCAGGACGGCGGAGATTTTTTGGTAATGACGGATGGCGGCAAAGGCGGTTTCGGCGATTTCGGCACGGTCTTGGCGGCCGAGTTTGCGCCGGTTGCGGAAGAAGGCGGAAGTAACGGCGTCGGCAGGTTGGCGGAAGGTGAGGAGTTCGGCCAAAAGGTCGGCGGTGTGGGCAAGTTGGGCTGGTGTCATGTCTGGTGGTGTCGTAGGCGGATAAAGCGGCGATTATAAGCCAATTAGTTTAGTGTAAGCGAACCGGCGTGCCGGCTGACCGGATGTGTGATGTTTTCAAACGCTTTCTGCCGTGCATTGCGGCGGAAAAGATAATGTACGCGCAGGAAAATAAGGATTTGAATGTTTTGAAAGAAGCATGGCTTCGGCTAAAGTGCGGTAAGATTGCCCGAATGTTAGGTGGCGTGTTCGGTTTGTTTGAAAACGGCGGCTTGGCGTTTGTCCTCCATGAGCGAACACGCCAGTCTGTACATCATGGAACCCTTCTGGGACAGGCAACGCTACGAAACTGCCGCCTACTGCCTAACCATGACCAGCCTGTATTTCACAGCCATGGCCAACGGCAACAGCAAAATTTTCCATTCCGAAGACCTGATACGCTGCGTTGAAATCGCCGGACTGAAAGTGGCGGAAATTTCGGACGGCATTGGACTCGGGCACAGCATTTTGCGCTGTGTAAAGGCCGTCTGAAAAAACGGCTGGGCCGGTTTCGGCTCGACGATAAACCGTCTGTCCGGCATTTTAAATTCGGCCGTCATCTTATGTTCAAAACGGTTTGCCAAGAAGAAATGGCCGTCTGAAAAGCCCAAACGGGTTTCAGACGGCCTTTTTCGATGGCGGAATTAGCGGTTCATTTCGCGTATGTCGCGCCAGCCCTTGTTGGTTTGAACCAGGGTGGTGTTTTCGTTGTAAGGCTCTTTGAGCCGTTTCCATTTGCCTTCGCTGGCCTTAATCAGTTTGTCGGCCCATTTTTCTGGTTTCAGTTCGACTTGGTAAGACACTTCGGATACGGTCAGGCCGTTGTCGGGAGTGGGGGTGGTGAACCAGTTGATTTTGCCGATTTTCTGTTTGCCCACGCAGAACAGCGGGCCGCGCTGGGTGCCGCGCACCAGTTCCACGCCTTTGTCGGTCAGCTCGTAAGTGGCGGTTTTGATGCTGCGCTCTTCCGACAGCGGCTGGGTGTCGGTTTTGAGTTTGCGGTACAGGCCTTCTTTTTCGAGGACTTCCAGTTGTTTTTCCGCTATTTGGTTGATGCGTTTGCCGTCGGCGGAGTGGTCGGAGATGAGGAGTACGGGTTCGCCGAGCATGACGTTTTGCGCCGGAATGCCGTTCGGCGTTTCGATGTCCAGCATCAGCGGCAGGCAGACATTACGGTTGTTGCCGCTTTCTTCGATTACTTTTTTAAAGTGGCTTTCGCTTGCTTCGTTGCTGCTGCCGCAGGCGGCCAGTACGAATGCGGCCGCGCCGAGTAAAACGGTTTTTTTCATGTTTTTTCCTTCGAAGGATGATGGGAAAGGGTGGAAAACAGGGGTAGCATAGTTTTTTTATCCGTATTCGGCAAGAGCCTTTGCTACAATCCTTTTTTTAACGGCAAAGGACGATGAAAATGACGGTTTTATACGGCATCCCAAATTGTGATACGGTGAAAAAGGCGCGCGTCTGGCTGCAGGAGCACGGTGTGGAGTACGAGTTTTCCGATTTTAAAAAGCAGCCGCCGACGGAAGGCGACATCCGTGCATGGCTGGCCGATGTGCCGCTCGATATGCTGCTCAACCGGCGCGGCACGACTTGGCGGAAGTTGTCGGAAGCGGAACGTGCCGCTGCCGATAGCGAAGACGGCGCGGTGCGGCTAATGTGCGCGCAGCCGAGTTTGATCAAACGCCCAGTGCTGGCGCATGGTGGGCGGTTTTACTGCGGTTTTCAGACGGCCTTATATGAAGGGTTGTTTGGCTGAGCCGGTGTAAGCGCATCCGCCGGATGGGTTCATATAACCAATCCCTCTTTGCTTACAAACAAGCATTCTTTTCTTTTTTCAGACGGCCTCAGTATAGTGGGGCGCAACCAAAAAGCAGGCCGTCTGAAAACAACAAACCTTTCCTTCGCGACGGCCGGACAGCAATCAAAGGAACACCGAAATGATCCCGATTTCTCCCGAACTGGCCGACCAACTCAAGCTCCTCAATCCGCAGCAGCTGGCTTTTTTGGCCGGATATGCCTGGGCAAAAAGCACGGGCGGCGATGCGGCCGCCGTGTCTTTCCAATCACAGGCATCCGCCGCGCAGCCCGCGCCTGCCCGCCGCGTCCGCATCCTTTCCGCTTCGCAAACCGGCAATGCCCGCAAGGTGGCCGAACAGTTGCTGGCCAAACTGGAAAGTGCGGGCGTGGATGCCGTCCTGACCGCCGCCGCCGACTACAAAACCAAACAGTTGGCGGAAGAAGACATTTTATTGTTGGTAACGTCCACCCAGGGCGAGGGCGAGCCGCCGGAAGAGGCCTTGCCGCTGCATAAATTCCTCAACGGCAAAAAAGCACCCGATTTGAGCGCGGTCAGCTTTGCCGTTTTGGGTTTGGGCGATTCGAGTTATCCGAAATTCTGCCAGGCCGGACGCGATTTCGATTTGTTGTTGGACAAACTCGGCGGTAAGCGGCTGCACGAGGTCGGCTTTTGCGATTTGGAATATCAGGAAGAAGCCGACAAGTGGACGGCCGCCGTTGCCGAAGCCGTAGCGCGTCTGGCCGCCGCACCGGCCGCCGTTCCTTCAGGCAACGGCACGGACAAAGCGGAAACGGAAGGGGGCGGAACGGTATACACGAAAGAGAAGCCGTTTGCCGCCAGCCTCGCCGTGCGGCAGAAGATTACCTCCGGCCACGCCGACAAAGATGTCGAGCACATCGAAATCGACCTGACGGGCTCCGGCATCCGCTACCATGCAGGCGACGCCTTGGGCGTATGGCCGATAAACGACGAAGCCTTGGTGGCGGAAATCCTGCAATACGCCAGTTTGGACGGAAGCGAAAACATCCGCCGCGCCGACGGCGGCGAGCGTGACATCCGGACCGCTTTGCGCGAGGATTTGGACATCACCCAAATCACGCCGCAGTTTGTCCGCGACTATGCCGCGTTGTGCGGGGCGGAGAAGTTGCAAGGCATGGCGGCAGACGCAGAGGCCTTGGCAGCCTATTTGGCCGCCACGCCGCCGGTGGGCGTGCTGGCGCAGTTTCCGCACAAAATGACGGCGCAGGAGCTGTACGGCCTGTTCAGGCCGCAAACCCCGCGCCTGTATTCGATTGCCTCGTCGCAGGACGAAGTGGGCGAGGAAGTGCATCTGACGGTCGGCGTGGTGGCGTTCGAGCATCACGGCCAAGCCTACACCGGCGCGGCCTCGGGCTGGCTGGGCGGCAGGCTGGAAGAGGACGGCGAAGTGCGCGTGTTTGTCGAACCGAACAAGCTGTTTCGCCTGCCGGAAAACGGCGATACGCCGATTATCATGATAGGCGCGGGCACAGGTGTCGCCCCGTTCCGCGCCTTTATGCAGCAGCGCGCAGCCAACGGCGACGGCGGGAAAAACTGGCTGGTGTTCGGCAACCGTAAGTTTACCGACGATTTCCTCTATCAGATCGAATGGCAGCAATTCCGCAAAGACGGCTTGCTGACCCGCGCCGATTTGGCTTGGAGCCGGCAGGGGGCGGAAAAAGTGTACGTTCAGGACAAACTGCGCCAGGCGGCCGCCGACGTTTGGGCATGGCTGCAGGACGGGGCGCACATTTATGTTTGCGGCGACGCGGCGCGGATGGCGCGCGACGTGGAAAACGCCCTGTTGGACATCATTGCGGAACAGGGCGGCATGGATCGCGACGACGCGGAAGAATATTTGAACGGCTTGCGGGAAGACAAACGTTATCAGCGTGATGTTTATTGAGCGGCGATTTGAATTGTTCAGGCCGTCTGAAAAGGCAGATATGCTTTTCAGACGGCCTGATTGTCATGGCGGACGGTTCAGCGGCAGGACAGGGATTCATTTGCCTGCAAACTCAAGGCCTTGCGTTTTTTGGCTTTTTCGTAGCGGCAGCGTTGGCGTTCGGTAGTGATTTCCAACGGCGGGACGGGAACGGGTTTGCCGTCTTCAACCGCGACCATGGTGAAGTAGCAGCTATTGGTATGGCGCACTTCGCCGGTGCGGATGTTTTGCGCTTCGACGCGGATGCCGATTTCCATAGAGGTTCTGCCCGTGTAGTTGACGCTGGCGTAGAAGGTTACCAAGTCGCCGACGTGTATCGGCTCTTTAAACAAGACCTTATCTACAGACAGGGTAACGCAGTAGTTGCCGCTGTAACGGCTGGCGCAGGAATAAGCGACTTGGTCGAGCAGGCGCAAAAGTTCGCCGCCGTAGACGTTGCCGCTGAAATTGGCGGTGTCCGGCATCATCAGCTCGGACATGATGAGTTCGTGTGCAGGGAGTTGGCGGGTTTGTTCCATCGATGTGTTCCTTTTTCGGTTTGTATATTTGGAGGGAGGCCGTCTGAAACCTGTTTTTCAGACGGCCTCCATATGCCTCGGTTTTCAGAATAAGGCGGATTTTACTGCGCAGGGGAAAGGTTTCCAACCGCATCAGCCGCCATATAGCCGATGGCTATCGGGTTGTGTCTTTGCCGTTTAAAACCCTTGCCGTTTTGTGCCTGCATCGGACATAGGAGTCATAATGCGGTATGAAAGGGAGGCCGTCTGAAAGTTTCAGACGGCCTGTTTTTTACAGCCATTTCCTGCGTGAGAAAAATACCAACAGCCCGACGATAATCGATGCCATCAAACCCAAGACCATAAAATAGCCGTAATGCCAATGCAGCTCGGGCATATTGTCGAAGTTCATGCCGTAAATGCCGGTAATGACGGTCAGCGGCATAAAGATGATGGTGATGACGGTCAGGACGCGCATTTGCTGGTTCATGCGGTTGGATTGGAAGGAAAGGTAGATGTCCATCATGCTCAACACCATATCGCGCGAGGCGTCGAGCGATTCGATAAGCTGCATGTTGTGGTCGTACACGTCGCGCAGATAGACGGTGGACTCGCCTTTGAAAATGGCGAAATCGCCGCGCACGGCAAGCTGATAGAACACGTCGCGCAAAGGCAAGAGCGTGCGGCGCAGGCGGACGGCGTCGCGCTTGAGGCGGTCGATTTTGCCGAGAATGTCGCTGTTTTCATCTTTAAACAGGGATTTGTCTATGGCCTCGACGCGGTTGTTGTACTCTTCCAAAACGATGAAATAGTCGTCCACGATGCGGTCGAGCAGGCAATAGGCGAGAAAGGCGGTGTTTTTACCGAGGATGCCGCGCGGGTTTTCGCTCATTTGGCGGCGCAGCTGGCTGAACAGCCCCAGCGGTTTTTGCTGGAACGACAACACGAAATCCTTGCCGATAATCAGATACACTTGGTCGGAATTCAGTTTGCCGGCGGCGGTGTAGTGGTAAACCTGCGCGGCGATAAACAGATAATTGCCATAGTCTTCGATTTTGGGGCGTTGTTTGCGGCTGAGGATGTCTTCGATGACCAGCTCGTGGATGCCGTAAGGTTCCAGCGTGTATTTGAGCAGCGTGGCGTCGTTGATGCCGACGAAATGCAGCCAGTTGGTCTGCCCCGCTTGCGGGCGGGCGATGTCGGGCAGTTTTTTACCCGCGAGATAATCGTGTTGGGCAAACGTATCGGCGGAATAAAGCGTCTGATGGATGGCAGAACGCGGCGCGTTGTCGGTATTGCTGCGCGGGACGGTTTGGTCTTGCGGGATTTCGGCCTGTTCGGCGGTGTTCGGCTGTTGGCTCATAGGTTTAAAGGATGATGGTTTGAACGGGGAGGCCGTCTGAAATTTGGGAAAGAGCGGTTTACGTTGTTCTCAAAAAGGTTTAAAGATTATCTTTATTCTCAACTTTTCCCGGTTTCCAGCCTGCGCAGGAAAGCGTAACGGGCTGGCATAAGCTGATGATGGCAGCTGTATATTTCTTATTTCGATTCAATATGGTATGCCTTAGTGGGAAACGAAGTTTCTGCGAAGCTAAAATGCAGTTTCTACGAAACTGAAATAAGGTTTATCCACTATAACGGTTAAAAGGCCGTCTGAAAATCAATATTTCGGAATTTTTTTCCGTTTTTATCGTTTTCAGACGGCCTTTTTATGTGCTTAATCCGTATTTGTTTGGATTAATCCAGCTTTTTAAAATGGCGGCGGCGTTCGAGTTCGCTCAGGTAACGCTTGCGCAGACGGATGGATTGCGGCGTAATTTCTACCAGCTCGTCATCGTCGATAAACTCGACCGCGCCTTCTAGCGTCAGCTTAATCGGCGTAGTCAGGCGCACGGCTTCGTCGGTGCCGCTGGCGCGGATGTTGGTGAGTTTTTTACCTTTGAGCGGGTTGACCACCAAATCGTTGTCGCGGCTGTGGATGCCGATAATCATGCCTTCGTAGATTTTGTCGTTGGGCGACACGAACATACGGCCGCGGTCTTCCAGGTTCCACAAGGCATAAGCGACGGCTTCGCCTTGCTCTTGGGAAATCAGTACGCCGTTGTGGCGGCCGGGCATATCGGGTTTCACGGGCGCGTAGTCGTCGAATACGTGGCTCATTAGGCCGACACCGCGCGTCAGGGTCATGAATTCGCCTTGGAAGCCGATTAAGCCGCGCGCGGGAATATGGTATTCGAGGCGGGTACGGCCGTTGCCGTCGCTTTCCATATTGGTCAGTTCGCCGCGGCGGCGGCCGAGTTCTTCCATTACCGCGCCTTGGTTTTCGTCGGGTACGTCCACGGTCAGGTTTTCATAAGGTTCGCATTTTTGACCGTCGATGTCGCGGTACACGACGCGCGGCTTTCCGACTGCCAGTTCAAAGCCTTCGCGGCGCATGTTTTCCAACAAAATGGTCAGGTGCAGTTCGCCGCGTCCGGATACGCGGAATACGTCGGCATCGGCGGTATCTTCCACGCGCAGGGCGACGTTGGTCAGCAATTCTTTTTGCAGGCGGTCGCGGATTTGGCGGCTGGTCACGAATTTGCCTTCGGTACCCGCCAGCGGGCTGGTGTTCACCATAAAGTCCATCGTCAGCGTCGGTTCGTCCACGCTCAACATCGGCAGACCTTTGGGATTGTCTTTGTCGGTGATGGTCACGCCGATACCGATGTCTTCAATACCGGAAATAATCACGATGTCGCCGGCTTCGGCTTCTTCAAGCGGCACGCGTTCCAAACCTTTGAAACCCAAAAGCTGGTTGATGCGGCCTTGGGCGATTTGCTGATCATGGTTCATCACTGCAACGACTTGACCGGGTTTGATACGTCCGTTCAGGATACGGCCGATGCCGAGGCGGCCGGTATAGTTGTCGTAGTCGAGTTGGGAAATTTGCAGTTGTAGCGTTTCGTCCGCGCTGCCGCTCGGTGCGGGCGTATGTTTTAAGATGGTGTCGAACAGCGGACGCATGTCGTTGCTCTCGTCGGTTTCTTCCAGTTTGGCGAAACCGGACAGGCCGGAAGCGTAGACAATCGGGAAGTCCAATTGCTCGTCGGTTGCGCCCAAGTTGTCGAAGAGTTCGAAAGTTTGGTCGATGACCCAGCTCGGACGGGCGGACGGTTTGTCGATTTTATTGATGACGACGATCGGTTTCAGCCCCAAAGCCAAGGCTTTTTTGGTAACGAAACGGGTTTGCGGCATCGGGCCTTCCTGCGCATCCACCAACAATACGACGCAGTCCACCATACCCAAAACGCGCTCCACCTCACCGCCGAAGTCGGCGTGTCCCGGAGTATCGACGATGTTGATGTGGTAGCCTTCGTAATCGATGGCGGTGTTTTTGGCGAGGATGGTAATGCCGCGTTCTTTTTCAAGGTCGTTGCTGTCCATCACGCGCTCGTCAACCTGCTGGTTGGCGCGGAATGTACCGGATTGGCGCAGCAGTTGGTCAACTAATGTGGTTTTGCCGTGGTCGACGTGGGCGATGATGGCGATATTTCGGATTTGTTTCATGATGTTAAGTTATTTGATATTAAATGCGGAAAACTGCGCATTATAGCACTTTCAGATTATTGGGGCGGCATTTTTCCCTGAATCGGTGTAAAGATAATGGCCGCAATATGGCTAATGGTTAAACTATGTAAATAGTAAAATCGATTGAGAGCGTTTATTACTATTAGAAAAAATAAAATATTATTTAAAACATATTGTTATGTAAAATGCAGGGTTGATGTATTGAATTTTACTTCCTGATAATTGTTTGTATTTTAAAAGGAAAGTTGATTTTTGTGGCGGCGGTGCTAGAATTCTCCCCAATTCGAAAGAGCGTGCCGTTTGTAAAAAACAACGGATGCGTACACTCCATTATTATTTGATATAACCCTATTATTTATTTTAGAAAAGGAAAGAAAATGAAAGGCGATAAAGCTGTCATTGATTATATGAACGAACTGTTGGCCGGTGAATTGGCTGCACGCGATCAGTATTTTATCCATTCACGCATGTATGCCGAATGGGGTTTCAACAAACTGTTTGAGCGTTTGAACCACGAAATGGCAGAGGAAACCGAACATGCGGAACAATTCATCCGCCGCATCCTGATGCTGGAAGGTACGCCGACTATGGTTCCCACCGGCCTGAATATCGGCAGCGACTTGGTTTCCATGCTGAAAGCCGACTTGAATACCGAACTTGAGGTTCGTGACGCATTGAAAAAAGGTATCAGACTGTGCGAGGAAAAACAGGATTATGTTACCCGCGACATTATGGTGAAACAGTTGTCCGATACCGAAGAAGATCATGCCCACTGGTTGGAACAGCAGTTGCGCCTGATTGAAATGATGGGATTGGAAAATTATAAACAAAGCCAACTGTAATAACGGCGGAAAGGAAATTCTATGCAAGGCGACCGTACCGTTATCCGCGAGCTGAATAAAAACCTCGGCCTGCTTTTGGTAACCATCAACCAATATTTCCTCCATGCCCGCATTCTGAAAAACTGGGGGGTGGAAGAACTTTCGGAACACTTTTACAAACAGTCGATTCGCGAAATGAAATCGGCCGATGCCCTGATTGAGCGCATCCTGATGTTGGAAGGCCTGCCCAATCTGCAGGAACTGGGCAAGCTGCTGATCGGTGAAAATACCGAAGAAATCATCAAATGCGATTTGGCCAAAGAAGAAGAAAAACACGCCGCACTGGCTGCCGCCATCGCAGCGTGCGAAGCACAGCAGGATTATGTCAGCCGTGCTTTGTTGGAAAAACAAAAAGACATCAACGAAGAGCACATCGACTGGCTGGAAACCCAGCAGGAACTGATTGCCAAAATGGGTCTGAAAAACTATATCCAACTCGGGGCGCAAGAGGACTAAAACACAAATCACTACCAAATACAGCAGTTCTCTGTTGCCGTAACGGCATACCGCAAAACGGTATGCCGTTTTTTTTTGGCGTATATGGCGCTATCCTTTATCATTTGCCACTTTGAAATATACAGTCAGGAGCATGTTATGAGCCATATATTCCTTAACAGCCAATCAATACGGGCAAACAATATTTTCTGTATCGGACGCAACTATGTCGCCCACATTGCCGAACTCGGCAACGAAACACCGGGCGAACCACTGGTTTTCCTAAAGCCTAACAGTGCCATCCTCAACAGCGGGAGTGAAATCCGCCTTCCTTCATTCAGCGGCAATGTACATTATGAGGCCGAGCTGGTTTTGCTGATCGGCAGCGATGCGGAAAGCCTTGCAGAAGGGCACGAGTTGGACATTGTAGCCGGTTATGCCGTCGGGCTGGATTTGACCGCCCGCGATATTCAGGACGAACTCAAAAGCAAGGGATGGCCGTGGACGAAGGCCAAAGGTTTCAAGGGGGCGGCCTGCCTGTCGGCATTTGTTCCTGCCGCCCATTTACCCGACCCGATGCACTGCACATTCGATTTTTATATCAACGGCGAGTTACGCCAGCACGGCGACACCGCATTGATGATTTACGACCTGCCCGTGATTTTGCGCGGTTTGGCAGAAACGTACCGCCTGCGGCAGGGGGATTTAATCTTTACCGGAACGCCCCGCGGTGTAGGCAGATTGAACCCGGGCGACCAACTGGCCTTGGACTTGGCCGGTTTGGTAAAGGCAGAATTTACCGTTTCGGTCTGACCATTCATATGCTCGGCTTTATAAAGGCCGTCTGAAAACAAGTGGTACGAGTTTTCAGACGGCCTCAAATTTCTGTTTTGACAAATCTTCACGCTTGCCCTAATATCTGCCGCTTAACATTTCTTAGCTTTAAATAACGATAGGAGAATTTATGCAAGCTACAGAATTGGCGATCAACAGTTACTACACCTTGATTGCCGCCACCATCGTTTTGCTGTTGGGTAGATTTCTGGTACAGAAAATCAAATTCCTACAGGATTTCAATATTCCCGAACCTGTGGCAGGAGGTTTGTTGGCGGCGGTGTTAATTACCGTAATACACTCGTTTACCGGATACAGCTTAAAGTTTGAAAAGCCGCTGCAAGATGCCTTTATGCTGATTTTCTTCTCATCCATCGGCTTGAGCGCAGACTTTTCCCGTTTGAAAGCGGGCGGTTTGCCGCTGGTTATTTTTACCGCTATTGTAGGGGCGTTTATTTTCGTACAGAACGTAGTCGGTGTCGGCTTGGCTAAAGTATTGGACATTCATCCCGCCATCGGCTTGATTACCGGCTCGATTACCCTGACCGGCGGACACGGTACGGCGGGTGCGTGGGGGCCGACTTTGGAAAAAGAATTCGGTATAGTCGGTGCGACAGGTTTGGGTATTGCCGCCGCCACTTTCGGTTTGGTATTCGGCGGTTTAATCGGCGGCCCAGTTGCACGCCGCCTGATTAATAAGCAGGGCCGTGCGAAAATTGTGCGCGATGGTGCGCAGGCGGATAACTATCAGTCCGACGACGCGTTCGAGAGCCATGGCAAAACCCGCCTGATTACTGCGGATTCCGCTGTTGAAACATTGGCCATGTTCGCCGCCTGTTTGGCGTTTGCCGAAGTCATCAAAGCGTATCAGATTGACGAACAATACTTCTACAAGCTGCCGAAATTTGTTTTGTGCCTGTTTGCCGGCGTGATACTGCGCAACGTACTGACCTTGGTCTTCAAACGCGATATGTTCGACCGTGCGGTAGACGTGTTCGGTAACGCTTCGTTATCCCTGTTTTTGGCCATTGCCCTGTTAGACTTGAAACTGTGGCAATTGACCGGCATGGCCGGATCGGTAACCGTTATTTTGGCGGTACAGACAGTGGTAATGATTTTGTACGCAACTTTTGTAACCTATGTTTTGATGGGTCGCGATTACGATGCCGCCGTCTTGTCCGCCGGACACTGCGGTTTCGGCTTGGGTGCAACGCCGACGGCCGTAGCCAATATGCAGTCCATTACCCAGAGTTTCGGCCCGTCGCACAAAGCCTTCCTGATTGTGCCTATGGTGGGCGCATTCTTCGTGGATATTATTAACGCCTTGATTTTGTCGGGCTTTGTCGAATTCCTAAAGAAATAATCTGTAAAGCAATGCTAAAAGCACCTGTTCCGGCTTACCCCCGGCAGGTGCTTTTGTTATGATGGCACGTCGTTGCCGAGACGTTTTCAGACGGCCTCCCCCGCACAGGAGGCCGTCTGAAAGGATAATGACGCACAGGCATTTGCAGGCTTTGCCGCATCGGCACAGTCATGCACCTATTCGGAAAGGAAACATCATGACCGTTAAACGCTACACCGCCTTATCGGCCGCCGCCGTGATTTTGCTGTTGGCCGCCTGCGGTAAAAAAGAGCAGCCGCAGCCGGAAGATTTGGCTTGCGGTGATCCCGCCGTGATTCAAAACATCCAAAACAATTTGCAGCAGGCCGTCAAAGAGCAGGCGCGGACGTTCGCCAAAAACGACACACGCGGATTTGTCGATGCGGATAAAGTCATTGCCGCCGCTGCAGAGCTGACAATCACCCTAAATAACCCGCAACAGGACAACAGCGGCACCAAGCCTTATTGCCAGGCCGATTTGTCTATCACAATCTCTCCGGATACTTTAAAAACCGCCCAAACCAACGCCCCCTTGCTTTATGGCGATAAAACGCTGGCCAAAGTAATCGGCGAGCGCACCGGCATCGGTTCGCTGACATACAAAGAAAACGGCATACTGGGCCAAACCCTCAAATACACGCCCGCCAAAGATGAAAAAGGCAGTTTTTCCATCACTTATGCCGACAACGGATTGGATAACGCCGCCAACGCATTATCTGCCGCCTTGCTGCCTTACGGTATCAAAAGCCTGCTGCTGATAGACGGCAAGGTCGTCCGTTTGGAAGACGCGCTCAAGCAAGTGAAAGAGGGCGGGAAGATTGAGGTAGTCGAAGAAACGGCATCCGAACCTGAAGCCGCCTCTTCGGCAACGGCCGACCCGATGCCCGAAGTGCTGACGCCTCCGGCCAAAAACGAAGAACCGCCCCCTCCGGGCGTGTCGGATGAAGAGTTGGAGCAGGCACACAGCGATTACCGTGCGGCAGACCGTGAAATCAACAATGTCTGGAGGGATTTGGACAGCGTGATCCAGCAAGGGCTGCGCGACGAGCAGCGCGAGTGGATCAACCGTAAAAACGCGGCCTGTCGCCGCGCGGCCGCCCAAGCCGACAGTCCGGAGCGTGCCGAATATCTGCGGCTGCAATGCGACAGCCGCCAGACCCGCGAACGCATCCAATACCTGCGCGACTACAGCGTGCAGTAAGCCTGCATAACACAGGCCGTCTGAAAATGTTTTGCTGCATCAGCGGATATTTTCAGACGGCCTTTTTATGTTTGCTGCTGTGACGGAGGCGGGTTCCGCAAGGCTTGCAGGTTTACGCTTAACTTCCTTCGTGCAGCCGTTCGGGCAATTTGCCGTCTTTGCCGAATTCGGCCAGTGTGCCGCCTATATCGAACCAAACCTGTTGGTTTGGTTCTTCGCCGTCGTGGTCGAGATGCCATGCCGCCCAAGTGTAGACGCCGTGCAGTTCATGGATTTGGCCGCCGTCTGATACATGGAGGCAGAATTCAAAGGCCGTGGCGGTGCGGTTCAGGATGATGGCATCCGGGTTGTCGGGCGAGCGTGTGCCGACGGTAAGCCAATCGGGTTCGGAAGTAACGGCAAAATCAATCAGGCGGCTGTCGGCCACTTGTTCGTGCAGGATGTTTTCGACGCTGCTGCGGATTTCTTCATAGGGTTCGGCGGCCGGCCGTTGCAGCATATGGCGGGTATCGCCGAGTGCTTGGAAGTTGTCGGTCATGGTCGTTGTTTTCAATGATTTGATCAACGCGGCAGAGGTGCGTTTGGGGGAAGCCATCTGCGGTTGTAGAAATTTTACCGGCAGGGTAGGTTTGTGTACGTAATTACTTGCTGTAGTTTCGTACCACTTTTATTTTCAGACGGCCGCCTTGTTTTGGTTTCGCAGAAACTCGGTTTTCAGACGGCCGCCTTATTTTGGTTTCGTAGAAACTCGGCTTCATGGCGGATGCCTCGTTTTCAGACGGCCTTAGGATGAAGAAGCACAGTCGGCAAATTGCGCCCAAACGGGAGCGTGGTCGCTGGGTCGTTCCAAGGCACGGGTGTCGTAATCCACCTGCACGTCTTGTAAGGCGGATACCATCGCACGGCTGGTCAGGATGTGGTCGATGCGCAGCCCTTGCTTGCGTTGGAACATCGCGCCGCGATAGTCAAACCAAGTATAAAACGCGCCTTCGGGATGGATTTGGCGCAGGCTGTCGGTCAAGCCCAAATCCAATAAATTTTGGAACCACTGTCTCTCGATGGACGAGCAGAGGATTTTTTCATGCCATTTTTCGGGCGCGTAGCAGTCGGCATCGGCGGGCGCGATGTTGAAATCGCCCAGCAGGACCAGGTTTTCATGTCGGGACAATTCGTTGCGGAGAAATTCGGTCAGAGCGGCAAACCATTGTTCTTTATAGTGGAATTTCGGGCTATCTAGGGCTTCTCCGTTGACGCAATAGACATTGACGATGCGCACGCCGTTGACGGTGGCGGCGATGACGCGGCGTTGCGGGTCGTCGGGCAGGGCGGGCAGGCCGGTGTGTACGTCCTGCGGTTCGCCGCGGCTGATGATGGCGACGCCGTTGTAGGTTTTTTGTCCGCTCCAAACGCTGTGCCAGCCCATCATTTGCAGGGCGGCGGCGGGGAATTTGTCTTGGTCGAGTTTGAGTTCCTGCAGGGCGAGGATGTCGGGCTGATGGTCGGCCAGCCAGTTTTGCACTTGCGGCAGGCGCACGTTGAGGGAATTGACGTTCCAAGTCGCGATTTTCATGTTGTGTTCCGAATGGGATGAAATGGGAAAGGCCGTCTGAAAAATCCTCCGACGGCCGGAATGGGGAATCAGCGGTCGAGGCAGAAGCCGCTCAATACTTCGAGTATGGTGCGGGCTTCTTCCGATTTCAGGCGGTATTGCAATACGCGGTGGTAACGGGTGTAGTCGATGAGGCCGGCACTGCGCAGTTTCGATAAATGGTTGGACAGCGCGGTTTGGTTGATGTCGAGTGCTTCCACCAGTTCGCCTACGTTGTGTTCGCTTTCGACCAGCAGGCAGAGAATCATCAGCCTGTGGGGGTGCGCCATCAGTTTGAGCATTTCGGCCACATGCTCGGCATTGCGCATGGGGGTGTTTTGATTGTCGGCATTTGTCGGATTCAGACGCCGCAGGTTTGTATTTATGGATTTCATGTGTGGGATTTTAATTGGGATTGGCTCTCGAAACAATCAGATTGTGCGATGAATAATTGATGTTATTGAGAAAATTTAAACATCATTGCTTGATGCGGATTGATTTTTTCCGCCGTATTGCCGCTTTTCGATGCGGGAGGGTGATTTTTGCAGGTGTCCGAAACAGGGCGGGAGGCTGCGGTGCAGGGTTTGCGGTAGGTTTGGACGGGTGTCAATCCGCTATACGGAAGGTTTTCAGCATACCTGTTCCGCCGCCTCTTTTTTCAGACGGCCTTTGGGCCAAATGTGTTTACAGCGCGCCCAAAGCCAGTCCTTGCGTGAAGCCGCGCAGGGCGAAGGAGCGGAGGTTGTCCGGTTCGAGCAGGGTCAGGCAGACCAGTTCGTCGCCTTGCGTGTGGCCGGGGTTGCGGCTGCGGAAGAAGCGCGATTCGGGGTTGTCGGCGGTTTTCTCGTTCAGCCATTCGTTTTTCAGGTGGCCTTGCGATTCGGGATAGCGGATGAGGCCGCTTTCCGGCAGGTAGTGCCGGCCGAAACGGGCGGCGGCGAGGTGGTCGATCAGGCTTTGCGTTTCGGGCGGGGTGGGATAGCGGCGGTTGGGGTAGTAGGTTTTGCTGAAGACGTTTAGGTAGCGGTAGGTACGGTCGCCTTTGACGATGAGCAACCAGTACAGGGGGAGGTCGGGTTGTCGGGCGTTGATGCGTCCGGCCAGGCAGCACCAGGCCAGCGGCAGGGTTTGTTCGCCCCAAAAACGGTGGTCGATGATGGTGTCGCCGGAAAAGAGGGCGCGGCCGCTGCGGCCGAGGTGGGTGAAGGGGATGACTTTGAGGGTGGTGAAACCGCGGGTTTCGCCGTTTTCGTCTTCCAGCAGGAGGATGTGGTCTTTTTCCAGCAGGTCGCGGCGGAAGAGTTCGGGCGAGGTGCCGCCATAATAGCGGGCGTAGAGGCCGTAGAGGCCGCCGACGGCTGCTTCGGTCAGTTCGGACGGGGGGGCGGTGCGGGTGGTCAGTTTGTTCATGGCAGTTTCCGGGTCAGGCAGATGAGCCAGATGGCAAGGAGGGAGACCAGTAATGCGGTGGCGGCCTGGTTGGCGAAGTGGGGGGCTTCCCAGCCGATAAACCATAGTCTGGCGTGGGGATGGTTTTGGTTGAAGGCGGAAATGTAGTTGGCAAACCAGGCTTCGGCGGCAAACATGGCGGCCATGATGCCGAGGTTGGCGGCGAGCAGGCGGGGTTGTTCGCGGCGGCACCACAGGCCGAGGGGCAGCAGCAGGGCGAGGCTGAACAGGTCGTGGATGATACCGTAACCGTATTTCCAAGTGTTGGTGCCGTACATGAGCAGGATTTCAATCAGTCCGCGTGCCAGCATGGGCAGCCAAAAGAGCAGGTAGGCGGTTTTCAGACGGCCTGATACGGCGGACGAGCTGAAAACCAGCGGCGGCAGGATCAGCCAGTATAAGACGGTCATGCCCAGCCACAAGGCTTTCGGCAGGGCGATGCTGCCGCCGTTTGCGGCAAAACCGTTCTGCCACAGGTAAAAACCGAGGGCGGCGGCCAAGGCGGAGAGGGAGGCCGTCTGAAAGGCGCGTTTCACAGGTGCAGTTCCTGTTCGCGCACCACGCCTGCGGGTTGCGGTTCGCCGCCTTCGGCCAGCGTTTTGCGCCAGCCGGTGATTTCGGGCATCAACAGGTCTGCCGCGCTGTTGCAGAAGCGCGCCCGTCCGCCGAAGCGGTCGATATTGTCGCGCTGCTTCTGCATCATATTGACGTCCTGCCTGATAATCAGGTGCGACAGCGGTTCGAACAGCAGGCGTATCAGGCCGTTCAGACGGCCGAATTTGTAGCTGATGACGGTGTGGACTTCGGTGGTGTTTTCATCAAGCGGCGTGCAGGACGAGGTAACGATGTAGTGTTTGCCGTCTGAAAAACGGTAGTTCACCTGCGATGTGGACGGGGCGATGAAGCGGTCGGTGTGGCTCATCCGTGTTTCGCTGTTTTGCAGCAGCCGCCACACCAGGCTTTTTTCGCGCGGCTCGTCCGCATATTCGATTTGCGCGCCGTCGGCATTGCGTCGCAACAGGGCGCGGACGGGTTTGCCGGTGGGAGCGCGGAACCACGAATCGTGTACATAAACCGCGTGCGGGCAGTCTAAAAAGTTTTCCAAACACCAATCCACGGGCGCGGCAAAACGGGTTTTCATACGGAAGGTGGTGTAACCCGCTTCGCCGAGGCAGGAAAACCGCAGCGGGGCGGGCATCGCCGGCTCGCCTATGCACAGCCAGACATAGCCGTCCTGCGCCATACAGTGCACCGCGGGCACATGCACATCGGGCGTTTCGCCGCAGCACAGCGCGGGAATCGAATCCAGCCTGCCGCCGCCGTCAAACGACCAGCCGTGATAGGCGCATTGCAAACAGCCTTTTTCGTTTACCTTGCCGATGGAAAGCGGCACGTTTCGGTGCGGGCAGCAGTCGAGCAGGGCGGCATAACGTCCTCCGCCCTGATGAAAAACGGCATAGTGGCGGCCGAACAGCCTGACTGCCTGCGGCTTTTTCCGTACCGCGCGTTCTGTGGCGGCGATGTACCAGTAATTGTGCAGGCCGTCGGCGGCCGGAGGAGTGGTCATGTGGTTTTCCTTATTGATGATTTTCCGATAGCTTCAAGCCGTCATTATCCTATTTTCAGGCCGTCTGAAAAAGGGATAAGCGGCGTTTTCGGAAAAGGGGCCGAGATCTTTGCAAAATTCCCCAAAATCCCCTAAATTCCTACCAAAACATTTAGGGGATTTCCCATGAGCACCTTCTTCCGGCAAACCGCACAAGCCATGATTGCCAAACACATCGACCGCTTCCCACTATTGAAGTTGGATCAGGTGATTGATTGGCAACCGATCGAACAGTACCTGAACCGTCAAAGAACCCGTTACCTTCGAGACCACCGCGGCCGTCCCGCCTATCCCCTGTTGTCCATGTTCAAAGCCGTCCTGCTCGGACAATGGCACAGCCTCTCCGATCCCGAACTCGAACACAGCCTCATCACCCGCATCGATTTCAACCTGTTTTGCCGCTTTGACGAGTTGAGCATCCCCGATTACAGCACCTTATGCCGCTACCGCAACTGGCTGGCGCAAGACGACACCCTGTCCGAATTGCTGGAACTGATTAACCGCCAACTGACCGAAAAAAACCTAAAAGTAGAGAAAGCATCCGCCGCCGTCATTAACGCCACCATTATTCAGACCGCCGGCAGCAAACAGCGTCAGGCCATAGAAGTCGATGAAGAAGGACAAGTCAGCGGCCAAACCACACCGAGTAAAGATAAAGATGCCCGTTGGACAAAGAAAAACGGCCTCTACAGACTCGGTTACAAACAACATACCCGTACCGATGAGGAAGGCTATATCGAGAAACTGCACATCACCCCCGCCAATACCCATGAGTGCAACCATCTGTCCCCTTTGTTGGAAGGCCTAACCGAAGGTACGACCGTCTATGCCGACAAAGGCTATGACAGTAAGGAAAACCGACAACATCTGGAAGAGCATCGGCTGCAGGACGGCATTATGCGCAAAGCCCACCGCAAACATCCGCTGACGGAAGCGCAAACCAAACGCAACCGATATTTGTCGAAAACCCGTTATGTGGTCGAACAAAGCTTCGGTACGCTGCACCGTAAATTCCGCTACGCCCGGGCAGCCTATTTTGGTCTGCTCAAAGTAAGCGCGCAAAGCCATCTGAAGGCGATGTGTTTGAACCTGTTGAAAGCGGCTAACAGGCTAAGTGTGCCTGTTGCTGCCTAAAAGGCGGCCCGGATGCCTGATTATCGGGTATCAGGGGAGGATTAAGGGGGTATTTGGGTAAAATTAGGAGTGATTGGGGGAGAAAACAGCCGAAAACCTGTTTTTGGGTTTCGGTTGTTGGAGGAAAAGAAATTTTGCAAAGGTCTCTGCCTCTTGCGTTGAAGTTTTCCAACCCCCGCCCGATACGTTTCCGATACGTTTTTTGTTATAATCATCCCGATTCCTGTTTATATATATTTCAAAATGTTCAAACGCTTCCCTTTATTTTTCCTCTGTGCCGTGCTGTTTTCGGGCTGCGCCACTCATCCCAAGCACACCCCCGCCGCCGTGGAAACCGCCGAAACGCTCGGTCTGCCCGCCAGCTCGCAGCCGCCGATTGCGCCGCAATGGTGGCGTGCGCTCAACGATGCCAAGCTCGACGGCCTGATTGACACCGCCCTTGCGCGTTCGCCCGATTTGGCGGCGGCGCAGGCGCGTTTGCGGCAGGCGCAGGCGGGGGCGGATTTGGCGGATTCGCAGCGCGGCGTAAAGATTGGATTGGGGCTGAGCGGCGCACTGCTGCACCGCGACGGCGTAAACGAGCGCGAGAAGCCCGAACTCATCAGCGATTTGGAAAAGCGGCTGCTGGGCGACCACGGCACCAATATCACTTATGAATCGCTGCAACTGCAAGGGCAATGGTCGCCCGATGTGTTCGGCAAATACAAGCACCAGCTGGAAGCTGCGCTGGGGCAGCAACGCGCCGTGGAATACGAAATCGCGCAGACGCGGCTGCTGCTGGCGCAGGGCGTGGCGACATATTACCGCCAATGGCAGTTGCTGCTGGAAACGCGGCAGCGCGTGGCGCAGCGGGCGCAGTTGAACCGCGAGCGCGAGCAGGTGGTGCGCGAACTCATCCGCGCCGGACAGGTCGCGCCGAGCAGGCTCTATGCGGTACAGCAAGGCAACAGCCGTTTTCAGGCTGCCTTGTCGGATTTGGACGGCAACATTGCCCAAGTGCGCCACGCGCTTGCCGCGCTGACAGGACAACCGGCGCAGGCGTTGGACAACTTCGCGCCCAACCCCGCCGCCAACACCCCCGCGCCGCCCGTGTCGCAGCTCACCGCCGACTTGCTCGGCAAACGCCCCGATTTGGCGGCGCAGCGCGAGGCACTGACCGCCCGCCGCCATTTAGTTGCCAGCGCGAAAACCGAGTTTTATCCGAACATTACGATTAAAGCGTTGGCAGGCTTGTCTAACGTGGAAATCGGCAACCTGCCGCATTCCTCGTCATGGATGGCGGGGCTGCTGCCCAGCGTGAGCCTGCCGATTTTCACCTCTGGCGCATTGCGGGCGAACCTGTCGCGCAAGGAAGCCGAGTTTGACGAGCAGGCGGCGCGTTACAACAAAAACGTTTACACCGCCCTGCGCGAGGCGGCAGATGCGCTGACGCAATACGAAACCGCTGCCGCAGCCGTGCGCGACCAAACCGAGATGACCGCGCTGGCCCGCAAAAACGCCGCCGCCGCGCAAAGCCGCTACCGCGCGGGGCTGGACAACAAGCTTGACTGGCTCGCCGCGCAGGACGAAACCCTGCAAAACGAAGCGCAACTGGCGCAGGCACAGGCGAAGCTATTTACCGCGTGGCTGGCGTTAAATACCGCCTTTGGCGGAGGTTTTGCGGCGGACAAATAAGGTGTAGAAATCCCTAGCGTTGTTTACAGTATTTCCAGGAGAATACTGACATGAACATGCACAAAAACACCCGCCTCACCCCACACCACCGCCAAGCCATTTGGCTGGCCTACACATAGGAGAAGGAGAGCGTCACCTCCCTGGCCCGCCGTTACCAAGTCAGCCGCGTCACCATCTATCGCGCACTTAAGGCCGCAAGGGGCAGGCTGCTCAAACCCCAAACCAGCACCAACAACCGTTTCAAACAGGCAAAGTACGGAATGAAACGTCTGGCCAAGGTAGAACGCAGCATTCAGGAAAAACTCAAAAAGCAGGCCAAACGCTACAACAAGTCCTATCCCGGCGA
>NZ_JBQCVA010000009.1:0-58052 GCF_051962715.1 Neisseria sp. P0008.S010 | reverse complement strand
AAACGGTTCGGGTTAAGGGTAAATCTGATTGCAGGACTGATTAATGCGATGGGATGAATATTTTCGCAAGAGGTCTATTGCTCTGCTAATTTATCTTTGTAATTTATTTTGAGTAGTTCGTTTTCTGTTTGTTTTTGGCTATGGTTGCAGTGGATTTGCATCAGTAATTGTATTAGGCGGTTAGTATAGGAACCAGCAGTATTGTTTACAGTATTTCCAAGAGAATATTGAAACATGAACATGCGCAAAAACACCCGCTTCACTCCATATCATCGCCAAGCCATGTAGTCAGCCTGCGCACAAGAGAAGGAAAGCGTCCTCTTCCCGGCCCGCCTTTACCAAATCAGCCGAGTCGCCGTCTACTGTGCGCTTAAAGCCGCAAGAGGTAGGCTGCTCAACCCTCAAACCGGCATCAACAACCGCTTCAAACAGGCAAAGTACGGAATGAAATGCCTGGTCAAGGTAGAATGTGGCATAAGGAACTGTGTCGCTTGGTTACTTTCTATAATACGGTGAAGCCGCACTACAGTTTGAATGGTGATACGTCGTTTGAGATCTTGCAGGCTTCATTCTCAACCTGTGGTGTAAACAACGCGATGATTTCCTACAAAGTATCACAAGCATATTTTGCTGAGCAGGAATTAGATAAGTTACTTTCTTTATTTTCGAGAGTTTTACCATAAAAAACGCACCTTATTGCAAGGTGCGTTTTCATTATTTATACGATTTAGAATTTGGCACCGGACTCGTTAGCCATAAAGTCAACTGCCGCTTTAACTTCGTCGTCGCTTAAACCTTCGTTACCGCCTTTGGCAGGCATGCCTTTGAAGCCTTCAATTGCATGTTTGTGCAGAGTTTCTTGACCTTGTTTGATACGTGGCCCCCACTCGTCTTTTTTACCTACGCCCGGGGCGCCTGGAATGTTGCCGCTATGACATGCTTTACAGCTGGCTTCGTAAACAGCTTTGCCGTCTACTTTGGCAGCAGGAGCTTCAGCTTTTTCTACTGGTTTGGTTTCAGGAGCAACGGCTTCTTTAACTTCAGATGCAGCTTTCTCTGCAGTATCTGCTACTTTGCTTGCAGCTTCCTGAACGGAAGATGCAGCGGCATCAACGGCGGAAGCCGTATTGTTTTTAACATCGGATGCAATGGCTTGGGCTGCTTCTTTAGTTTCTTGCTTAGCTTCTTGGGAGCAGGCTGCCAAAGCGGCCATCATCATTACGGCAATCAGTAATTTGTTCATGTTCTATCCTTCTTAAATTTATGGTTAAGGTGCTGTTTTATAAAACAACTAGGAAATTTTATCATATATCGTATCAATTGCTACACTGCTGCAATGACAAATATTGGTATAGGTCATACTTTGTACCGAAAAAAACAGAAAATATTGATGCTGCGCAAATTTTGCTATGAAGCCATTTGCTTTTCAGGGTTGTTCGTTCTGCTGCCGAAACTGCGGATTTTGAGACTGTTCCTGGAGTGATTTAAAACGCACACTATAGTGGATTAAATTTAAATCAGGACAAGGCGGCGAGCCGCAGACAGTACAAATAGTACGTCAAGGCAAGCCAACGCTGTACTGGTTTAAATTTAATTCACTATATCTGTCAAATTCAAAAATTTGCCTTAAAAGTCGGCTTTTTTATTTTTACCGACAGCTACATGATTATCCCCAAACATTATCAAACCTACTTAAAAGGCCGTCTGAAAAGCCGATTACATGGTTTTCAGACGGCCTTTTTTATTTTTAGCCTGCTGCTACATTTTTTGGAAATGAGGCAGGAAGGCGGGAATGCCCGGGAACATACCGACCGCGCCCATGGCCAGGCAGAGGATGACGAAGCCGACGGTTGGGACGACGACGCGGCCGACAAAACCCAACTCCGCGCTGCGCGCTTTACAGCCGATGAGGCCGAGGTTGTCGAGCAGCATGGTCAGCGACCAGCCGAAAACGGGATTGACCAGTGCGGATGAGAAAACGACGATGGCGGCAGATTGGGTGGTTTTGCCTTTGCGCGTCATTTCCATACCTGCTTCAAGCAGCGGGACGTATACGCCGACAATCAGTGCCACGCTCAATACGGGTTTCCATATCGCCAAGTCCATCGGATAACCCCAGATGCTGGCGATGATGCAGAAGACGGCGGTGAGGATCGCGCCTGCGGGAATCGGGCGTTTGGCCACGGAGGCGGGGATGATGTAGGTGCCCCATGATGAGGTGAAGTTCGCGCCGCCCAAGAGTGAACCTGCGGCCTGGCGTGCGGCACAGCTGACCATGGTGTCGTCGATGTTCATGTGCGCGCGTTCGGCTTTTTCGGGGTAGCTCAGTTTTTGGAAAACCTGATGGCCGAGGAAGTCGGGCGACCACATGGCTACGGCCAGTACGGCGAAGGGGAAGACGACCAGGAAGCTGTCGAGGGTCGGCCAGCCGAGCATCCAGCCGGTGTTTTCGCCCCACCAGTAGTTCGGAGAGAGCGGCGGCAGGCCGGGGGCGGTTTTGAAGGCGAAGGGTGCGCCGAGGATGTAGGCGGTTACGCCTGCCAGCAGGCAGCCCAAAGGTACGGCCAGCCAACGTTTTTGCCAGTGTTCCAGCAGGGCGTAGAGGATGATGGTGCCGAGGATGATGATGAAGGCGATATGCGACATGTTGAAACTGCCCGCCCATTCGAAGAGTTGTTTCACCTGTCCGGTGGTGCCGATGAAGCCGAGGTAGAGCAGCAGGCCGCCGCAGACGCCGTTGCCCGTCAGTTTGGCCATCAGGCTGCCGCCTTTGGATATACCGAGTATGAAGCCGAATACGGCAATCAGGATGCCGAAGGCCAGCGGGTGGCCGCCGGCGGCGACCACGATGGGGATGAGCGGGATGAGCGGGCCGTGCGTGCCGGGCAGGTTGGCTGTGGGCAGGAAGAAGCCCGATAGCAGTAGGATGAAGAACGAGGCAATCAGCAGTTCGTAGCGCACGTTTTCAAGGACGAAGCCGTCGGGCAGGCCCAAGGGGATGGCAAAGGCCGCCGCTACCGCGCCCACCATCACGACTTTGCCTATGGTACCGGCCATCGCGGGGATGAGGTCTTCCCATTCGAAGCGGTAGTCGCGCAGGGGGAGGTTGATTTTCCAGCGTTTGGGATTCAGGATTTCCAGTTCGTGTTCGAGGTAGGCGTCGCGGTTGTCGAACGACGAGGCAGGGCGGTGCAGTTCCGCATAGCTTTTTTCGTTTGTGTTGCTCATGGAGTTTCTCCGTCGTAGTCATATATATTTTGTTTGAACGGCTTTCAGACGGCCGTTGGCAGGAAGTATAGTAAGTTTGTGTAAACGGGTGTAATCCGAAATTTTGATGGAGGCCATCAGAAAAACGGAAGGAAGCGCACCGGTTGTTTTTCAGCCGTGCTTTCAGACGGCCTCTGCGACAGGATGCGAAAGGCCGTCTGAAAACCTTGCGGACGGTTTTTCAGACGGCCTGTTTGTTGAGGGCGGGGTTACGGGTGGTTGAGTTGCAGTGCCAGCCGGGCCAGCCGTTGGCCTTGCGCGAAGGCCAGCGTTTCTTCTTCGGCGGTCAGGGCGGGGTTGCCGCCGTGTCCGGCGACATGGCTTGCGCCGTAGGGCGTGCCGCCGCTGCGGGTTTCGTTGAGGGCGGCTTCGGAGAACGGGATGCCTGAGATAATCATGCCGTGGTGCAGCAGCGGCAGCATCATGCTCAGTAGGGTGGATTCCTGCCCGCTGTGAAGGCCGGCGCCGCTGGCGAAGACGGTGGCGGGTTTGCCGATTAAGTGGCCGGAAAGCCAGTGCGGGATGGTGCCGTCGAGGAAGTATTTGACGGCCGCCGCCATGTTGCCGAAGCGGACGGGGCTGCCCAAGGCCAGTCCGGCGCAGTTTTTCAGTTCTTCGGGCGTGCAGTAGGGTGCACCGTCGTCGGGGATGTCGTTTTCCACCGCTTCGCAGACGGCGGAGACTTTCGGTACGGTGCGGACGACGGCTTCGCAACCGGCAACGCTGTCGATGCCGCGTGCGATGTGGCGGGCGAGGTTTTGCGTGCCGCCGTTTTGCGAATAGTACAAAACCAGCAGGGGGAGGGGAGTTGGGTTCATGGTGGCTTTCCGTTAGAATGATTGAAGAAATGTTTGGATAATGTCGGAAAATTCGTTTTTAGACGGCCTCTGCGTGCTTCGGAGGCCGTCTGAAAACAGGCGGACGAAGGCAGAATATGCTGAAACAACCATCATGGCAAGCCGTGCGCGAGTCGCGCCTGTTCGGGTTTGCCCGCTTTCTTTACCAACGGTTTAACGAGGTGGACGTGCCGCAGGTGTCGGCCAGTCTGACATTCACTACGCTATTGGCCCTGGTTCCGGTGCTTACTATTGCCATCGTTATTTTGTCGGCCTTTCCGGTGTTCGACGATATGTCGTCGTCGGTCATTGAGCTGATAGACGGTTATCTGGTGCCGAAGGGTGCGGATGCGGTGCACGGTTATTTGGCGACTTTTCAAAACAACGCCGGCAATCTGACCGCCATCGGTATCGTGTTCCTCGGCGTTACCGCCGTGATGCTGATCCGTACGATAGACCAAACCTTCAACCGCATTTGGCGTGCGCAGGACCGCCGTCCGCTGTGGACGCAGTTTTTGGTGTACTGGATGCTGCTGACTTTTGCTCCGTTGGCCATTGGTGCGGGCTTGTCGGTGTGGGAACTGCTGCTGCGGCATCAGGTATGGGAGAATCAAGATACGCTGCTTTCAGAGGTCATCAAAACGGTCGGTGGGCTGGTGATGAACGCCGCCGCGCTGTGGCTGCTGTACCGCGTGGTGCCCAACCGCTATGTGCCCGCCCGTCACGCGCTGATCGGTGCCGCACTGACCGCCGTGCTGCTCGATTTGGCTCAGCGCGGGTTTGGCTGGTATGTCGGCACGTTCAACAGCTATACATTGATTTACGGCGCGTTTGCCGCCATCCCCGTATTCCTCATCTGGCTGAACCTGCTGTGGATGCTGCTGCTCACCGGCGCGGTGCTGACCGCTTCGCTTTCCTATTGGCAGGACGACGCATTCCGCCGCTCGTTCGGCGCGCACGGCCGTTTCGACGACGTATTGAAAATCCTGCTGATGCTCTATCGGGCGCAAAACGACGGCCTGACCCTGCGCGTTAAGGATTTCCGCAGCCGCATCAATATGGGCTACGACGAATTGGGCGACCTTTTGGAAAAATTGGCGCGGCACGGCTATGTTTACCAAGGGCAGCACGGCTGGGTGCTGAAAACCAATGCCGAGCATATCGGGTTGGACGAACTGTTCAAACTCTTCGTCTACCGTCCCGCCCGTACCGCGCAGGATGCCGTGGGCGAGGCCGTTTCGCGCATCCTGACACCGGGTTTGGAAAGCATGAATATGTCTTTGGCAGAGTTTGAACGCCAAACGCGGAAAGAGGGGGCGGAATAGGCTGGCCGTCTGAAAAATACAACCGTTTGACCGATTGATATAACCGATTATCCGACAATCAGCCATGCTGCAAGTTACTCAGTTTACTATACGGATTCCTACTAATTGCAGGCTGCGTCTGCAATGAAATCAACCGGAAAGAATGGAAGCAGCATGAACTTTTCACGTACCGAAGTAACCGAACAATTAACCTCGTTGGCGGAAAAACTGCCGGAATATCCCTTGCAGGAAGCGCTGACGGCACGCCTTGTACGGCTGACCGCCGAATCGATGAGCGAAAACCTCAACCAATGCCTGAAAGGCACGGGCATCAACGAAAATATGTGGTTGTCGCTGTTGGCGGTATACCTCAGCCCCGATCAGGAAATCATGCCTTCCCGCCTCAGCGACATTCTGAACCTGACCCGCACCAGTGCCACCCGCCTGTCGGACGAAATGGTGGCCAACAAATGGGTAACCCGCCGCATCAACGAATACGACCGCCGTCAAATCGTGCTGAGCCTGACCAAGGAAGGCGAAAAGCTCATCAAGCAGATACAGCCGATGTTGAACGAAAAACGCAGCGGCCTGTGGGCGGGTTTCAGCGAAAAAGACCACCGCGAGCTGCAACGGCTTCTGGGCAAGCTGTTGGATAAACTGAATAAATAGCCGATCAATCATAGAGGCCGTCTGAAAGCAGGTTTTCAGACGGCCTTTGTCGGTTGAAAGCCTGCCCTGTCGGAAGGTAGAATCGGCGGCTTCAAGAAATCCGTCTGAAAAAGGAAATGTGATGAAACCGATTAAAAAAGCCGTTTTCCCCGTTGCAGGCATGGGTACGCGCTTCCTGCCCGCCACCAAAGCCAGTCCTAAAGAAATGCTGCCTATCGTTGATAAACCGTTAATTCAATATGCGGTGGAAGAAGCGGTAAAAGCGGGCTGCACCGAAATGGTGTTCATTACCGGTCGTAACAAACGCAGCATCGAAGACCATTTCGACAAAGCCTACGAGTTGGAAACCGAACTGGAAATGCGCCATAAAGACAAGTTGCTGGAACACGTCCGCGACATCCTGCCTTCCAATATTACCTGCCTTTATATCCGCCAGGCCGAAGCATTGGGCTTGGGACACGCCGTATTGTGCGCCCGTGCGGCTGTGGGCGACGAACCGTTCGCCGTCATCCTTGCCGACGATTTGATTGATGCGCCCAAAGGTGCGCTGAAACAGATGGTCGAAGTTTACAATCAAAGCGGCAACAGCGTACTGGGGGTGGAAACCGTCGATCCGTCGCAAACCGGCTCTTACGGCATTGTCGAAGTGGAAAAACTGAAAAACTTCCAGCGGATTACCAATATCGTTGAAAAACCGAAGCCCGAAGAAGCACCCTCCAACCTGGCCGTTGTCGGCCGCTACATCCTGACTCCGCGCATCTTCGACCTTCTGACCAATTTGCCGCGCGGCGCAGGCAACGAAATCCAACTGACCGACGGCATTGCCCGCCTGCTTGACCACGAGTTCGTCCTCGCCCATGCTTTTGAAGGCAAACGCTACGACTGCGGCAGCAAACTGGGCTATCTTGAAGCCACCGTCGCCTACGGTTTGAAACACCCCGAAACCGGCGAGCAATTCCGCGAACTGCTGCGGCAGTATGCCGCCGGGGTTTGACCGGCAGGCGCGAAGCGTGCCGCACCAAGGCGGAAGAGGGCGGCTTGTGGCATAATCCGCCTTGCCGCCGAATCCGGGCGCGCCGATTTTCAGACGGCCTTCGGAGGCCGTCTGAAAAAATAAAACCGAGGCAACACATCCCAATCGGAAACCCATGACAGAACAAACAAACTTCAGCCTGTTCAATAAAAAAGACACCCGCAATTTTATGCGGCTGCTGAAATACCTCGCACCCTACAAAATCCGCATTGTCTGGGCTTTGCTGGCCATTATGGTGGTGGCGGCTACGGAAAGCTACCTTGCCGCCTTTATCGCCCCTTTGGTCAATCAGGGTTTTGCCGCGCCGCAGGCCGCACCGGCGTCCGGCGAGGCGGCGCATTGGTACGGCGCACTGATTGCCTTCAAAGACAAAATGAACTACCTGATTTGGGGGACGGAGCAGAAAATCTGGGCTGTGCCCTTGTTCCTGCTGGTGTTGGTAGCCTTGCGCGGCATCGGCCGCTTTTCCAGCAGCTATCTGCTTTCCTGGGTCGGCATAGAGGCGATTAAACACTTGCGGCAGGACATGTTCGACAAAATGCTGCACTTGTCGTCCGAAAAACAGCAGGCCGAATCTTCGGGCAACATTTCCAGCCGTTTTTTGGTTCAGGCCAATATCGCCATTTCCAATGCTTCCGATGTTTTCATCACCGTTACCCGGGACAGCCTGATTGTGGCCGGTTTGGTGTGCGTCCTGCTGTATCTCAACTGGCAGTTAAGCTTGGTAGTGGTTGTTATGTTCCCGTTGCTGCTGGGATTGTCGCGCTACTACCGAAACCGGCTGAAAGAACCGCAAATCGGCGCACAAACCAGCATGGCGGAGCTGACTACCGTCATTAACGAACTGCATCAGGGCCACCGCATCGTCAAATTGTTCGGCGGTTATCAAAACGCTCTTGACCGCTTCACGGCGGTAAACCAAAAAATTACCCGCATCAACAAAAAAATCGCGCAGGCTTCCTCCGCCCGTTCGCCCATCAGCGAGTTTATTGCTTCAGCCGCATTAGCCGTCGTCATCTTCATCGCCTTGTGGCAGAGCCGCAGCGGTGCGACCACCATCGGCGAGTTCATGGCCTTTATCATTGCCATGCTGCAAATGGTCAGCCCGATTAAAAACTTGTCTAACATCGGGATTCCCATGCAGGCCATGTTTATCGCTGCTGACAACGTATATGCCTTCCTCGATACGGAAAACGAGGCCGACAACGGTACGCAAACCATCGAGACCGCAAAAGGCAGCATCCGTTTCGAGCACATTGATGTGCGTTATCCCGGGCAGGAAAACAAAGCCTTGGACGATTTCACGCTCCATATCCGGCCGGGGGAAAAAGTCGCCATGGTCGGCCGTTCCGGCAGCGGAAAAACCACGGCCATCAACCTATTGCCGCGCTTCATTACGCCCGAATCCGGCCGCATCTCGCTTGACGGCATCGACATCGGCGATTTGACCTTAGAAAGCCTGCGCAAACAGTTTGCCTTGGTATCCCAAGATGTATTTCTATTTGACGATACCCTGTATAATAACGTGCTTTACGGTTGTCCCGATGCCGATGCCGATTCGGTGGAGCGCGCGCTGAAAGCCGCCAACTTGTGGGATTTTGTCCGGCAAAACCCGCAAGGGTGGGACATGGAAATCGGCGCGAACGGCCACAAACTTTCAGGCGGCCAACGGCAGCGTGTTTCCATTGCACGCGCCATCCTGAAAGATGCACCCATCCTGCTGCTCGACGAAGCCACCAGCGCGCTGGATAATGAATCCGAACGGCTGGTTCAGCAAGCATTGGAACGCCTGATGCACGGCCGGACCAGCATCATCGTCGCCCACCGCCTGACCACCATCGAGCAGGCTGACCGCATTATCGTGATGAGCGACGGCCGCATCATTGAAGAAGGAACGCATAAAGAATTATTGGAAAAACAAGGTTACTATGCCGAGTTGAGCAAGCATCCGGAAACGGCGTAACGAATGCCGCATAATCATTCCCGCTCCGCTTTCAGACGGCCTGCCCCTAAATCTTGAATGAGACAAACCGATTGGTACAAAACAAAAAATCGAAAGAAACCCGCATGACAACCCAAACCCTTTTAATCGAACTTCTCACCGAAGAACTTCCCCCAAAAGCCCTGAATAATTTAGGCAACCACTTCGCCGCTTCTGTTGCCGAAGGCTTGGAAAAAGCGCAACTGATTGACGGCGCAGCCGAATACACCGCCTACGCCTCGCCGCGCCGTTTGGCCGTTCAAGTTAAAAACGTCAAAGCCGTTCAAGCCGACCAGAAAATCGTGAAAAAAGGCCCTGCCGTAGCGAATACCATGAAAGACGGTGCGCCGACCAAGGCTTTGGAAGGTTTTGCGCGCGGTGCGGGGGCAAAAATCGAAGACTTGACCATCGTCCACGATGGCAAACAGGACGTGTACGCCTACGAATACATCCAAACCGGCAAACCGTTGGGCGAACTTTTGGAAGACATCATCAATCAAGCCGTTAAGAAACTGCCGATTCCGAAAGTGATGCGTTGGGGCAGCAGCACGTTTACCTTCGTGCGCCCCGTTCACGGGCTAGTTGTACTGCACGGCGGCGACATCGTGGACGTCAGCGTCTTGGGCCTGCAAAGCGGCAATCAAACCTTGGGACACCGCTTCCTGTCCAGCGGTGAAATCACCATTGAAAACGCCGACAGCTACGCCGCACAAATGCGCGAGCAAGGCAAAGTCGTCGCTTCGTTTGCCGAGCGCAAAGCCACGATTCAGACGGCCTTGAACGAGCAGGCAGGCTACCTGAAAGCCACCGTAGCCGCCGATGAGGCCCTGTTGGACGAAGTGACCGCACTGGTCGAATACCCCGTTGTTTTGGAAGCCGGTTTTGAAGAACATTTCCTCGCCGTGCCGCAAGAATGCCTGATTCTGACCATGCAGCAAAACCAAAAATACTTCCCGCTGCTCGACCAAAACGGCAAGCTGATGAACCGCTTCCTGCTGGTCTCCAACCTGAAAACCGAAGACCCGTCGCACATCATCCAAGGCAACGAACGCGTTTTGCGCGCGCGCCTGTCTGATGCCGAGTTCTTCTACAAGCAAGACCAGAAAGCGACTTTGGAAAGCCGCCTGCCCAAGCTGGCAAACGTGGTGTACCACAACAAAATCGGCTCGCAAGCCGAACGCATCGAACGCCTGCAAAGCATCGCCGCCCACATCGCCAAGACTTTGGGTGCGGATGCTGCCGCAGCCGAACGCGCCGCGCGTCTAGCAAAAGCCGACTTGGTGACCGAAATGGTCGGCGAGTTCCCCGAACTGCAAGGCACGATGGGCAAATACTATGCCCGCTTGGACGGCGAAACCGAAGAAATCGCCGAAGCCGTCGAGCAGCACTACCAGCCGCGTTTTGCCGGCGACAACCTGCCGAACGGCAAAGTCGCCACTGCCGTTGCGCTGGCCGACAAACTGGAAACCTTGGTCGGCATTTGGGGCATCGGTCTGATTCCGACCGGCGACAAAGACCCCTACGCCCTGCGCCGCGCCACCTTGGGTATTTTGCGGATGCTGATGCAGTATGGTTTGGACGTGAACGAGCTGATTCAGACGACTTTCGACAGCTTCCCCAAAGGTTTGCTCAACGAGAAAACGCCGTCTGAAACCGCCGACTTCATGCAGGCGCGCCTTGCTGTGTTACTGCAAAACGACTATTCGCAAGACATTGTTGCCGCCGTACTTGCCAAACAGCCGCGCCGTTTGGACGATTTGACCGCCAAACTGCAAGCCGTCGCCGCATTCAAACAACTGCCCGAAGCCGCCGCGCTCGCCGCCGCCAACAAACGCGTGCAAAACCTGCTGAAAAAAGCCGATGCCGCACTGGGCGAAGTCAATGAAAGCCTGCTGCAACAAGACGAAGAAAAAGCCCTGTACGCCGCCGCGCAAGGCTTGCAGCCAAAAATTGCCGCCGCCGTTGCAGAAGGCAATTTCCAGACCGCCTTGTCCGAACTGGCTTCCGTCAAACCGCAAGTCGATGCCTTCTTCGACGGCGTGATGGTGATGGCGGAAGACCCCGCCGTAAAACAAAACCGCCTGAACCTGCTGAACCGCTTGGCAGAGCAGATGAACGCGGTAGCGGATATTGCGCTCTTGGGCGAATAACTTATTTAAAAAACGATGCCGTCTGAACAGGTTTCAGACGGCATGGACTTTTATATTAAGGGAAAAGCTGATGAAGCCTTTGGTTTCTGTTTTGATTTGTGCGTACAACGTAGAACCTTATCTTCAGGAAACACTGAACGCATTGCTTGGGCAGACTTATCAAAATCTGGAAATTGTTTTGGTCAATGACGGTTCTACAGATGGAACCCTTGGCATAGCTGAATCTTTCGCTCGGAAGGACAGTCGGTTTAAGGTTCTTTCACATTCAAAAAATATAGGGATTGTCGGTTCGTTAAACATTGGCTTGAACGAAGTTAAGGGAAAATATATTGCGCGGACTGATTCAGATGATATTGCTTCTCCGGATTGGATTGAAAAAATTGTAGATAGGCTGGAGGCGGATTCTGATTTGATGGCAATGGGTTCTTATTTGCAGATATTATCGAAAGCAGGAAACAACAGCACGCTTTCCGATTATTGGCAGCATGGCGATATTTGGAAGAATCCCCTCACTCATGAAGAAATTATGTCTTTTTTTCCGTTTGGAAACTGCATCCACAACAATACGATGATTATGCGCCGTACGGTCATCGACAGCGGTTTGAGGTTTGATCCCGACTATATTCATGCCGAGGATTACAAGTTTTGGTATGAAGTCAGTAAGTTGGGCAAACTGGCGAATTATCCCGAACCATTGGTCAAATATCGCTTCCATCAAAATCAAGTTTCTTCCAAACACAACCTGCAACAGCGTAAAACAGCACAGAAGATCAAAAAAGAAATTAGGGACTGGTATTTGAAAGTGGCAGGCATCAGAACTGGACTTGAGCATCTTGATTACAGTCATATGAAATCAGCGGCACATGAGTTGTATGAAAAAGTTTTGCCCGAACAAGATATTGAGCATCTCCGTCTGTTTCTTTACGAATATTTTTTATCATTGGAAAAGTATTCGTTGGCCAATTGCTTGGATTTTGTTGCAGACCGTGTGATGAGGAAGCTGTTCACGGTACAGCAATATAGAAAAATTCTGAAGAAAATGTTACGCCCTTGGAAATACCATGGCGATTTTGAGCTCAAATAGAGAAGATGATGGAAAACCGGGTAATCAGCCTTTCTTCTGCCCAAGCGCGCAGAAAACACATTGCCGACACCTTCGGCGCACGGGGTATTCCGTTCCGTTTTTTTGATGCACTGATGCCGTCTGAAGAGCTGAATCGGGCGATGGAGGAGTTGGTGCCGGGATTGGCTAAACAGCACTTATTGAGCGAAGTGGAAAAAGCTTGTTTCATGAGCCATGTCGTATTGTGGAAACAGGCGTTGGATGAAGGCTTGCCATATGTTGCCGTATTCGAGGACGATGTCCTGCTCGGTGAGAATGCGGAAAAGTTCCTCGCCGAAGATGCTTGGCTGGAAGAGCGTTTCGCCGTCGGCACACCTTTTATTGTCCGTTTGGAGACGATGTTTATGCCGATCAAGACTGAAACAGGTGGGATAAAGGTATGTCAGGAACGCGTATTCGATCTGTTGTGCAGCGAACATTGGGGTACGGCGGGCTATATCGTTTCGTGCGAGGCGATGCAGTTTTTCTTGGAAAGGTTTGCTTGCCTGCCGACTGAAAAGATTAGGCCTATTGATTGGATGATGTTCAGCAGTTCCTTCGATAAAGAAGGAATGCCTGTTTATCAGCTCAATCCTGCTTTATGCGCACAAGAGTTGCATTATGCCAAGTTTTATGAACAAAACAGCGTATTGGGCAGTTTATTGGAAACAGATCGTATAAGATTTCAGTCGCAACGCGAAGAGTGGGATAAGGTAACGCAAACCAAGGTACAGCGGACTTTGAAAGAACATTTGATTCGTGTTTTAAGTAAAATCGGGTGCATAGGGTCGAGACGAAAGTATAGACAGATTGGCATCATTCCTCTGCGGTAGTTTTACAGGACAGTTATGAACATCGTATTTGCAGCAGACAACAATTATGCCGCCTATCTGTGTGTGGCGGCGAAAAGTGTAGAAACAGTCCATCCCGATACGGCAATCCGGTTTTATGTCCTCGATACGGGCATCAGCGAGGCGAACAGGGCGGCAGTTGCCGCCAATCTGCGGGAAAACAGTAGTATCCGTTTCATTACCGTCAATTCCGACGATTTTTCTACTTTTCCTTTGAATATAAAACATATTTCGATTACGACTTATGCGCGTTTGAAGCTGGGGGAGTGTATCTCCGATTGCGATAAAGTTCTGTATTTGGATATAGATGTACTGGTCAAAGACAGCTTGAAGCCATTATGGGAAACCGATTTGGGCGACAACTGGGTCGGAGCGTGCATAGATTTGTTTCTTGATGACCCCCATAAAGGCTACAAGCAGAAAATCGGTATGGAGGCGCAGGAATATTATTTCAATGCGGGCGTGCTGCTGATCAATCTGAAAAAATGGCGGCAGAACGATATTTTTAAAATGTCCTGCGCGTGGGTGGAACGATACAAGGACATTATGGAATATCAGGATCAGGATATTCTGAACGGATTGTTTAAAGGGCAGGTCTGCTATGTGAACAGCCGTTTCAACTTTATGCCGGCTATTTATTATTTTATGGCGGAAGGCGCAGCCTCTGAAAATCATGATCCGTTTTATCGGGATAGGATAAATGCGGTCATGCCTGTCTCAATTTGCCATTATTGCGGACCGGAAAAACAATGGCTCGGGCATTGCCGCTTTTTAGGTGCAGAGCAGTTCGGTAAATTGGCAGCCAGTTTGAAAACCGTTCCTGAAGAATGGGAATTCAAGTTTTCCGCGCCGACTATAAAGCAGAAATTCAAAAGGTGGCGCAGAAGACTGTCTGCCAAATTTTTACATGGGATTTATTGACGATGGAAAACCGGGTAATCAGCCTTTCTTCTGCCCAAACGCGCAGAAAACACATTGCCGACATCTTCGGCGCACGAGGTATTCCGTTCCGTTTTTTTGATGCACTGATGCCGTCTGAAGAGCTGAATCGGGCGATGGAGGAGTTGGTGCCGGGATTGGCTAAACAGCACTTATTAAGCGAAGTGGAAAAAGCTTGTTTCATGAGCCATGTCGTATTGTGGAAACAGGCGTTGGATGAAGGTTTGCCATATGTTGCCGTATTCGAGGACGATGTCCTGCTCGGTGAGAATGCGGAAAAGTTCCTCGCTGAAGATGCTTGGCTGGAAGAGCGTTTCGCCGTCGGCACACCTTTTATTGTCCGTTTGGAGACGATATTCTCCCGGGTTATCATTAGCCCGAGCCGGATTCCTGATTACCAAAACCGTACTTTTGCCATGATGGAAAGCGAACATATGGGCATGGCGGGCTATATCATTTCGTGCGAAGCAATGCGGTTTTTCTTGACACAGTTTGCTATTTTGAAAACTGGAAGACTTGAAGCTGTCGATCATATGTTGTTCAAATATAACCTGTTTGGTGAAAGGAATGTACCGGCCTACCAAATCGTTCCTGCGTTGTGCGCTCAAGAATTGCATTACACGACCTTCCGTAGTCAAGACAGTAGGCTTGGAAGCAGCTTGGAATCTGACAGGAAAGTGGCAAGGAGGCAGGAGCGGGCTTTAATCGAACGGTTCAAGCGGATTTTTACCAAGCTTGATAGGATGAAAAGGCGGAAGGAGGAACGGAAACGGAATAAATGCTATGGCAGACAGATTGTTCCGTTTGAATGATTTTTTGCAACAAATGCCGTCTGAATAGGTTTCAGACGGCATTTGTTATTGGAATACAGCCCCTCATTTTTATTTTAATTAACCATGTAATCATTCTAAAGGGCTTTTGATGAAAATCCTCGTTACCGGCGGTGCGGGCTTTATCGGCTCGGCAGTGGTCCGTCACATCATCCAAAATACCCAAAATTCTGCTGTCAATCTCGACAAATTAACTTACGCGGGCAATCTCGAATCGCTGACCGACGTAGCCGACAACCCGCGTTACGCCTTTGAGCAAGTGGACATTTGCGATCGTGCCGAACTTGACCGCGTGTTTGCCCAACACCGGCCAGATGCCGTCATGCACTTGGCGGCGGAAAGTCATGTTGACCGCTCTATCGATTCAGCAGGCGAATTCATCCAAACCAACATCGTCGGCACGTTCAACCTGCTTGAAGCCGCACGTGCCTACTGGCAACGGATGCCGTCTGAAAAACGCGAAGCTTTCCGTTTCCACCATATTTCCACCGATGAAGTTTATGGCGATTTGCACGGCACGGACGATTTGTTTACCGAAACCACGCCCTACGCGCCGTCCAGCCCCTACTCTGCCTCTAAAGCGTCCAGCGACCACCTCGTCCGCGCATGGTTGCGTACTTACGGTTTGCCGACCATTGTAACCAACTGCTCCAACAACTACGGCCCTTACCATTTCCCGGAAAAACTCATTCCATTGATGATTCTGAACGCGCTCGACGGCAAACCGCTACCCGTGTACGGCGACGGGATGCAAATCCGCGACTGGCTGTTTGTCGAAGACCACGCCCGCGCGCTGTATCAGGTTGTTACCGAAGGCGTTGTCGGCGAAACCTACAATATCGGCGGGCACAATGAAAAAGCCAATATTGAAGTGGTCAAAACCATCTGTGCACTGCTGGAAGAACTCGTTCCCGAAAAACCGGCCGGTGTGGCGCGCTACGAAGATTTGATTACCTTCGTGCAAGACCGCCCCGGTCATGACGTGCGCTATGCCATCGATGCCGCCAAAATCGGCAGGGAACTGGGCTGGAAACCGCAGGAAACATTCGAATCCGGTATCCGCAAAACGGTGCAATGGTATTTGGACAACAAAACTTGGTGGCAAAATGTACTGAACGGCAGCTACCGCCTGGAACGATTGGGCACTGGTAAATAAGTTTTCAGACGACCTTTTCAATCAGAAAGGTCGTCTGAAAATCAAAATACATCATTTCAGGAGAAACCCATGAAAGGCATCATCCTTGCCGGCGGCAGCGGCACACGCCTCTACCCCATCACGCGCGGCGTATCCAAACAGCTCCTGCCCGTGTACGACAAACCCATGATTTACTACCCCTTGTCCGTATTGATGCTGGCAGGAATACGCGAAATCTTGGTGATTACCACGCCCGAAGACAATCCCTCTTTCAGACGACTGCTCGGTGACGGCAGCGATTTCGGCATCTCCATCAGCTATGCCGAACAACCCAGCCCCGACGGCTTGGCGCAAGCATTCATCATCGGCGAAGAGTTTATCGGCAACGACAATGTCTGCTTGGTCTTAGGCGACAATATTTTCTACGGCCAGTCGTTTACCCAAACTCTGAAACAAGCCGCCTCTAAAAAACACGGCGCCACCGTGTTCGGCTACCAAGTCAAAGACCCCGAACGTTTCGGCGTCGTCGAATTTGATGAAAACTTCAATGCCTTATCCATCGAAGAAAAACCGAAACAACCCAAATCCGACTGGGCGGTAACGGGCTTATATTTCTACGACAACCGCGTGATAGAGTTCGCCAAACAAGTTAGGCCGTCTGAACGTGGTGAATTGGAAATCACCAGTCTGAATCAAATGTATCTTGACGACGGTTCATTGTCTGTTCAGTTGTTGGGACGCGGCTTTGCATGGTTGGACACCGGCACGCACGAAAGCCTGCACGAAGCCGCCTCATTCGTCCAAACCGTGCAGAACATCCAAGACCTGCAAGTCGCCTGTCTCGAAGAAATTGCCTGGCGCAACGGCTGGTTTTCAGACGGCCGCTTGGAAGAACTGGCCCGCCCGATGGCAAAAAACCAATACGGCCAATATTTGCTGCGCTTGTTGAAAAAATAATGTTTGAGGCCGTCTGAAACTTTTCAGACGGCCTATTAGATGAAAGATAAAACAATGAACATCATTGATACCGCTATTCCCGAAGTCAAACTTTTAGAACCGCAAGTCTTCGGCGACGCGCGCGGCTTCTTTATGGAAACCTTCCGCGACGAATGGTTTAAGGCCAACGTCTGCGACCGCACCTTCGTACAGGAAAACCATTCCAAATCAGGCAAAGGCGTATTGCGCGGCCTGCATTACCAAACCGAAAACACGCAAGGCAAACTCGTCCGCGTTGTTGTCGGCGAAGTATTTGACGTTGCCGTCGATATGCGCAAAGGTTCTCCGACTTTCGGCAAATGGGCGGGCGAAATCCTGTCGGCTGAAAACAAACGCCAGCTTTGGGTACCTGAAGGCTTCGCACACGGCTTTTATGTTTTGAGCGATGAAGCCGAATTTGTTTACAAATGCACGGATTATTACAACCCGAAAGCCGAACATTCGCTGATTTGGAACGATTCGTCAGTCGGCATAAACTGGCCGCTGCAAGGAGAACCGAATTTGTCGCCCAAAGACTTGGCAGGCAGGTCGCTAAATCAGGTGGTGTTGTTCGATTGAGTGATTGAGGCCGTCTGAAACGTTTTCAGACGGCCTCTTCAAATGTTTTCGGGTAAAATCCGAATAATTTTGATAAGGGGCTCTGAAGATTTAACACGCCGGAGTGTGCATAAGGCGCATGTCCATGCGTTGCCCTGAATAAACCCCCAAACCTGCCGCCCCGAAGGGCGGGGTTCAACCATTAAGGAAATCTTGATGAAAAACACCGCAATCAGCATCAACGTTTTCCGCAGCGGCGGCGGCATGGAAAGCTATACTTTCGACTTGGTCAAGCAAATGACGGCACAAGGGCGTGCAGTGAAAGTATATGCGGCGAAATTTGACGACACACTGCCGATTTACCGGCACATCGAACCCGTTTTAATCGACCAAAAAAAAATCCCGAAAAAATTGCGGCCGTTTTTTTTCGCCCGCCAGCTCGACAGCATCCGCCGCAAAGACGAATACCTGATTGCCTGCAATCCCGCCGACCATGCCGACGTATACATTTGCGGCGGCAACCATCTGGGCTACCTGCGCGCGATGGGGCAGAAGCCCAACCTCATCGACCGCCTGACCATCCGCCGCAACCGCAGCAACTACGCCACGGCCAAATCCATCATGGCGCATTCGGAAATGATGCGGCGCGAATTGGTGGAACTGTATCAAGTGCCGTCTGAAAAAATCCGCACCGTCTATCCGCCGGCCGACACAGACCGCTTTTCCCCTCATCCGGACGGCATCGCCGCCACACGCCGGCAATACGGCTGGCGCGACGATGAAACCGTTTTCCTGTTTCCGTCTACCGGCCACAAACGCAAAGGCCTGGATTTGCTGGCAGAATTTTTCGAACGTACCGAGCTGCCCGTCAGGCTGGCCGTGGCCGGTTCGCCCCTGCCGCGCCCGATGAAGAATGTGCAGGAACTCGGCTTTTGCAACAATATGCCCGATTTATACCGCGCCGCCGATTACACCATCATGGCCTCGCTGTACGAACCCTTCGGCCTGGTGGGCGTCGAATCGGTGTTGTGCGGCACGCGCGTCGTACTGGCCGACAACATGGCCTGTTGCGAAGTGATGAAACCCGAAGCGGGCTTTTTCTTCAATCGCGCAAACCCGCAGACTTTGGCCGATGCCGTCGCCCGCGCAGTTGCCCTGAAAGCAGGCGGTGCGCACCGCATTGCCTCCCCCTTGCAGGCTTTGAACTATGACCCGACGTTGGCGCACCATCTTGCGCAGTTGGATAAAATGCTACAGGCCGTCTGAAACGGTGTTTTCAGACGGCCTTTTCGAAGTGAAAATCATGAGACGAAATAAATCGTTTAGTTATCTTCAATTTGCGGAAATTCTAACCATGCTTTTTTGTTTTCTTCTATTCGTTTTAACTCAGCATTAATTTCGTTAATTTTTTCTTCATAATATTTTTTTTCATTTTTCAGTTTCTCAAGATACTCTTGTTTCCATGCGTTGAAATTATCGTCTGGTTGGCGGAAGTAATTTTGCCCTTCAGGTAAAATAAGCAGTTCTTTTCTTTCAGAAATATCTAACCTTTCATATTCTTCGCACAGCATGGGTTCTAATCTAATAATTTTTCTTTTGATATTTTTTAATTCAGATTGTTTGTCGTGTAAGAATTTTGTATTTTCTGTTAGCCAATCATCGAAATAATATTGAAATATAGATTTTGACTTATCAAATATTTTATTGTTCCCGAAAGCAGGAGCTATATCTGCATGGCTGGTTAAAAGAAGAAAGTGTATAGCGTCGTCGCCATTAAAACGATAGAACCTGTTTATTTTGTTGATGTCTGTAAAGAATAATTGTAATTGCTCCAGTAGAGCGTATCGGTTTAATAAACCTTGAAAATTGTAAAGAGTTTTTAATTCATCATATTGTGAAAATTTATCAATCGTCAGGCAATTTAAAGCCAGTAATTTTAGAATGTGATTTGGAATGAAAGAACGGAGTATGTCGCTATACATCCTTTCTTGAGGAGTAATATATTCTTGGTTTAGTTTTTTCTTGGATATTTTGTTATCTGAGACAAAATCTTTGATAGTAATTTTCGAATCTTCGCTATTGTTTGATTTGCTATTTTTTGACAAGCTGATTGATATAAACTTTAAAATTTGGAATAAAAGATTGAAATAGCTTTTGAGCTCGTAATGTTGGTTAATGGATTTTATTGCATGGCTATTGCTTAGTTCTTCTGGTGGTTTGCGTGTGGTAATTTGATCAATTTTCTTATTGTAAATATCATGTAATTTTTCAAGTATTGATTCTGCTTCAATCTTTTCAACAGCCTTATTGTGCTGTTCCAGCAAAGAAAAAAATGTCGATTCAAACTGTTGCAGATTAAAAATCTCTGATTGGCGGCTTTGTTGTTCTACCTGTTGGCGTTGCTGTTCTGCTGTCTGTTTCAACTCTTCGCGCGTTGCTTGCATTTCCTGCGCTTGCTGATGAATGGTATAGAGCAGGCCGATAAGGGCTAGGAAGCTGATGATGGGGTTCAGCGTGCCGCCCAGATAGTCGCCGAATGTCCCCCATGTGGCGGAATCGTTGGTTACGGATAAGTTCTTGAAATAAGAGATATACAATCCCAAGACGATAAGAAATGCAGCGACGGCGGCTATGCCTAATATCCATAATAAGCGATTGGGTTTATTCCCTTTGTCCATGTTTTTCCTTTTATTTATACCCATAAAGGTCGTCTGAAAAATTTTCAGACGACATTATTTTATAAATTCGAGTCAGCAATTCTATGCCGTTGTTTCCGCATATGGGGAGAATTGTGATGCGTGGATTTCCTAGTTTAATCTGCGGTATGTTTGGCGGGTATTCAGCCCAGCATCGCCAAAAGTTCTTCCTCACTCAATACCGCGACACCCAAGGCATTGGCTTTTTCCAGCTTGCTGCCGGCGGCTTCTCCGGCGACGACGTAGTCGGTTTTTTTGGACACGCTGCCGGAAACTTTGCCGCCTGCGGCTTCGATCAAGGCTTGAGCTTGGTCGCGTTTGAGGGTGGGCAGGGTGCCGGTTAACACAAAGGTTTTGCCTGCTACGGCTTCGTTGAGGTCGTCTGAAACCGTTGCTTCTTGGTTTTCAGACGACGTTTGGGCGAAGAAGGTTTTCAGGTTTTCGAGCAGGGCGGCGTTTTGTGGTTCGCTGCGCCATGCTTGCCAGTCGGCAGGGAGGGCTTTGTCGGTTTGCAGGCCTTCTATGCTTTTGCCGGCGAGTTCCCATAAGGCTTGGGCTTTGTTTTCGCTGATTTTGAAACCGGGCAGGCGGGCAATCCAACGTTGCGGCTCGGCGTGGCGGGTAGGCGGGATGGTAACGGCTTGGGTTTGCGGGGCAACGCCTGCGGCGAGCAGCTCGTTTATCATCGCCTGCTGCGCGTCTTGGGCGAAGAAGTGGGCGATGGAGCGGGCGACGACGGTGCCGATGTCGGGCAGGCAGGCGAGGATGGGTTCGGGTGCGCGGCGGACGTGTTCCAGCGAGCCGAATGCCTGCGCCAGCGTTTTGGCGGTGCGTTCGCCGACGTGGCGGATGCCGAGCGCGAATAGAAAGCGGGCGAGTTCGGGCGTTTTGCTGGCTTCTATGCCTGCAAGGATGTTTTCCGCCCACTTGGTCGGTTGTTTTTTGCCGTTTTGGGTGTTGGATTCAGACAGGTCGCCTGAAACCGTTTCTGTGTCGCCGTTTTCGTTTTCAGACGACGCTTTATCCGCCGTTTCCTTCATTTTTTGCAAGGTCGGGATGTCGAGGCGGTAGAGGTCGGCGAAGTGGCGGACGAGGTCTTGGGCGACAAGTTGCTCGATTTGTTTTTGACCGAGTCCGTCGATGTCCATCGCTTTGCGTGAGGCGAAGTGGATTAAGCCTTGCGCGCGTTGCGCCTGACAAAGCATACCGCCGCTGCATCGGGCGACAGCTTCGCCTTCTTCGCGTTCGATTTCGCTGTGGCAGATGGGGCAGTGGGTTGGCAGGCGGTAGGGCTTGTGGAGCGGAACGGATTGGGTTTGGTTTGCGGACGGTGTTTCGGCAAACAGGTCGTCTTGCTGATGCTTGAGGTCGTCTGAAACGTTGGAAACGGCGGTTTCCTGCATCGGGCGGCGTTCGAAAATCACGCGCACAACTTCGGGAATCACGTCTCCGGCGCGGCGCACGACGACGGTATCGCCGACGCGCACGTCTTTGCGCGATACTTCGTCCTGATTGTGCAGGGTGGCGTTGGTTACGGTGACGCCGCCGACGAATACGGGTTGCAGGCGGGCGACGGGGGTAACGGCGCCGGTGCGCCCGATTTGCACGTCTATGGCTTCGACGACGGTCAGGGCTTCTTCGGCAGGGAACTTGTGGGCAATCGCCCAGCGTGGCGCGCGGGAGATGAAGCCGAGCTCGCGCTGTTGCGCCACGCTGTTGACTTTGACCACCATGCCGTCGATTTCGTAGGGTAGGGAGGGGCGTTTTTGCTGCATTTGTTCGTAAAACGCCAATACTTCGCCGATATTTTTGAAACAGCCGAAATTGCCGTTAGGCAGGCTGAAGCCGAGTTCTTGGAAATAGGCGAGTTCTTGGATGTGTTCTTCCGCGACGAAACCGCCTTGCTGGCGGGCAATCGAGTAGGGGAAAAAGTGCAGTTTGCGTTGCGCGGTGATGCGCGAATCAAGTTGGCGCAGGCTGCCGGCGGCGGCATTGCGCGGATTGGCAAAGGGTTTTTGCCCGTTTTCGGTTTGTCTTTTATTGAGGGCGGTAAAGTCGGCTTTGAGCATCAGCACTTCGCCGCGGACTTCGATGAATTCGGGCGGATTATCGCCGTGCAGCCGCAGGGGGATGTTGGCGACGGTTTTGACGTTTTGGGTAACGTCTTCGCCTATCGTGCCGTCGCCGCGTGTCGCAGCCTGCACCAATACGCCGTCGCGGTAGAGCAGGCTGATGGCGAGGCCGTCGAATTTGGGTTCGATAACGTATTCGGGATTGCCGCCGTCCAAACCGTCGCGCACGCGTTGGTCGAAAGCGTACATTTCGGCATGGTCGAACACGCCGTTTTCATCTTGCGGGGAAAAGGCGTTGGTCAGCGACAGCATCGGCACTTCGTGGCGCACTTCGGCAAATCCCGCCAAAGGCTCGCCGCCGACGCGCTGGGTCGGGCTGTCGGGCAGTTTGAGCTCGGGATGGTTTCGTTCCAACGCTTCGAGTTCGCGGAACAATTTGTCGTATTCGGCATCGGGTACGCTGGGCGCGTCGAGGGTGTAGTATTCGTAGGCGTAGCGGTTGAGGAGGTCGGTGAGGTGGCGGATGCGTTTTGCCGGGGTGGTCATATTGAAAAGGCCGTCTGAAAATCAAAACGGGCGCATTTTAACATGTACCCGTTTTGATTTTCAGACGGCCTTGAGGCAGATGCCGCCCGGATTAGGAGAACAACCGTTGCGCCAGTTCGCCGCCGGGTTCGATGCCGACTTTGCGCATTTCTTCTTGTCGCGCATTGACGTAGCGGCCGACATTTTTCAGCCATTCCATAGACAGTTCTTCCAGTTTGTCGTTAACCAAGTCCAAACCCAGTTCGCTGGAGAAGCGGACGGTCAAATCCATAAAGCGGTCGAAGTTTTTGCTGCCTGCGGGAACATGCGGGATGTCGAACAGGATGCTGAAACCTTTATAAGGCTGGGAAGAGAGCAGGGCGGCGGTGAAGGCGCTGCCGTCCATGGTAACGATGCTGAACAACGGGCGGCCGTTGCCGTTGTCGAGGTGGAAGGCTCCGTCGTGGCTCAATTCGAAGCCCGCGCGCTCGACGGCGGCCCGCAGTTCGGTACCGCTGACGGAGGTGCGTGAAATCAGGTGCATGGCGATGCTTTGGTCGACGCGTTCGCACAATTCGTCCAAAGGACGGGCGGTTTCGAGGAAGGTGGGGATGTCCATCAGTTTCATGCCGGCATCGAGTTTGGCGGCAAATTCGTTGACTTGGCTGCCGAAGGCTTCCAATTCCTGCACGGTGGCCAGTCCTTTGCGGGAGATGGCTTGAAGCGCGACGATGAAACCTTGGTAATAGATGTTGGGCACGGGTTCTACGGTCTGCCATACGCCGTCCATGGTGCAGCCGGCGATTTGGAAGCGGTGGCGGCCGGAAAAGCGGGGCAGGGAGCGGAATTCCTGCGGCTCGCTCAGGGAGATGTAGGCCATGTAGTCGAAGCGCGGTTCGAACCAGGGCAGCTCCTGTTTCACCATGTCGTCCAAGTCCATCAGCAATTTGCCTTTGGCGGTGTTTTTTTCCTGCGTGTATTTGGGTGCGGCAACGGAAGCGAAGGTGTAGTTGCCGCCCGCACTGCCGGCTTTCTGCAGGACGGATTCTTTGGCTTCTGCTTCAGTGTCCGTATTTTTCTTGTTGTTTTCGTGTTCGGCGAGGAATTGCTCCATCACGAGGACGGCTTTTTCACGCGCGGGTTTTTTCTCCTGTTCGCGGATTTCGGCAAACGACAGCGGTTTGGCTGCTTCGTTTTGCGCTGTCTCGGCCTGGTCGGGCTCGGAGAAGAGGTCGGCCGGTGCGGTTTGCGCGGGCTTCTCTTTGGCCGGTGCGGGTCGGCTGTTTTCGGAGGTCACTTGCGCTTTGGCTGTAGACGCAGGCGGGGCATCTTCGCGGGAGACGTCTGCCTGGCGGACGACGACCAGCGGTTTACCTCGTTTGCCCTGCGGGGCAGCGACGCCGTGGGTTTTGCCGTCGCGCACGGATTCGGTTTGGCTTTCAAGCAGCGCGTCTTTGTCGGCATGGCCGAATTGTTCGCGCACTTGGCGGCGGTATTGGTTTTCCTGATACATGTTGTAGGCGATTACGCCCAAGATAATCAGCAGGCCGATGGCTGCCGCAATCCAGATTTTTGCGTCCATAAGTTTCCGTTTGTCGCTTATTCGGTTGGCAATGGCGTGGATTATAGCGAAATTCGCCGCCGTCATCAGCCGTATTGCTTTTTCAGACGGCCTGTGCGCTGTCGCAGCCGCCTATTTGCGCCCAGTCGAAGAATTGTCCGGGATCGGTTTTGCGGCCGGGGGCGATGTTTTGGTGGCCGGTAACGGCCGTTATCGGGTATTGGCGGCGCAGGGCGGCGAGCAGGCGGTTTAGCGCGTCGTATTGTTCGTCGGCGAAGGGTTCGAAGTCGCAGCCTTCCAGTTCGATGCCGACTGAAAAAGAGTTGCATTTTTCCCGGCCGCGAAACGAGGACGCGCCTGCATGATAGGCCATGTCGTTGCAGGAGACGAACTGCACCGTTTCGCCCGTGCGGGTGATGAAGAAGTGGCTGGAAACGCGCAGGTCTTTGATGACGTTGTAAAACGGATGTTCCGTTTCGTCGATGTTGTTGGTAAAGAGTTTCTCTACCGCGCCGGTGCCGTATTCGAACGGCGGCAGGGAAATGTTGTGGATGACCGCGAGTTCGACGGTTTCGCCTGCCGGACGCGGTTCGCAGTTGGGCGAAAAGGCCTGCCGCGCACCCGACCAGCGGCCGTTGTGCCAAGTGTCCATGATGCTTGTCCGTATTGTCTGTCAAACGGTTTGGGAAGTTTTCAGACGGCCTCACAAAGATTGGAGGCCGTCTGAAAAACAGAAAAAGCCTTACATCAGCCAGCCGTTGGGCGTTACAGTGCGGTTGTCCAGCAGGCGGATGATGCCGACCACTACACGGAAGACATACCATATTCCCACCAGCGGCATCAGCCAAAAACCGATTAAAATCAGCATCAGTATGGAGCAGATGACAAATCCTGCTAGCGAAACCCAGAAGGTTTTAATCAAAAAGCTGATGTGGTCGGCATAAATCGTACCGGCCATGTCTTCGCGTTTGGCATAGGCGATGACGGCACCGATCAGGACGGCCAGCCCGCCGGTAAAAATGCCGGCGGCAAACAGGCCGTAAATCACATACATATAATTGCGCCGCTGCTCTTCGGTCATATCGGGCACGTCTGCCGCCTGCCGTTGGCTTTCCACCCTGACCGGTTTGACGTCGATAATATCTTCAGGCCGACTGCCTTGTCCGTTCTTCATCTGCCGACTCCTTTTTCAACAGGTGTTGGTAACAACGATACTTTACCCGCAGGCGGCCGCCGAGGCAAACAGACCGTCTGAAATTGCCCGACGGATTCTTTGCCTTTATACTGCCGCCCTTTGCATTCCCGCTTTTCCCTATGAAAAAAGCCTTTGTTTTCCTTTCGGCACTGATGCTGCTGTCGGCGGCCGTTTTCGCCGCCCTGCTGTTCTTACCGAAAACCAACCCGCAAACCTACCGCATCAAAATCGAAAACGGCCAGGGCATTGCCGCCGTCGGCAACCGTTTGGCCAAAGACGATATCATTTACAGCCGCCACGTCCTGGTCGGCGCGGCCTACATGCTCGGCGTACACAACCGCCTGCAAAGCGGCAGCTACAAACTGCCGCAGAAAGTTTCGGCCTGGCAGATTCTGCAAAAACTGAAAAAATCAGAGTCCGACACCGTAACCGTACAAATCATCGAAGGCATGCGCTTTGCCCAAATGCGCCGCATCATCGACCAAACCACCGATTTGAAACACGACACTGCAGGCTGGAGCGACGAAAAACTGTTGAAGGAAATCGACCCCGAAGCAGGGTACACCCGCGCGGAAGGCCTATTTGCCCCCGACAGCTACGAACTTGACGCCGGCAGCAGCGATTTGCAACTCTATAAACTCGCCTACCGCACCATGCAGAAAAACCTCAATCAGGCCTGGGAAGAACGCCAAAGCGGCCTGCCGTACAAAAAACCCTACGAACTGCTGACCATGGCCAGCATCATCGAAAAAGAAACCGCCCACGAAAACGACCGCCGCCACGTTGCCGCCGTCTTCGTCAACAGGCTCAACATCGGCATGCGCCTGCAAACCGACCCCACCGTCATCTACGGCATGGGCGACGCCTACAACGGCCGCATCCGCAAAGCCGACCTCCGGCGCGACACCCCCTACAACACCTACACCCGCAACGGCCTCACCCCCACGCCCATCGCCCTGCCGGGCAAAGCCGCACTGGAGGCCGCAGCCCACCCCTCTTCGGAAAAATACCTGTATTTCGTTTCCCGCATGGACGACACCGGCCTGAGCCAGTTTAGCCACACCCTCGACGAACACAACGCCGCCGTCCGCCAATACATATTAAAGCGCAAATAACTTAACAGGCCGTCTGAAAACGCCCTTTCAGACGGCCTCTGCCCGGCAAAAGCCGCATTTACGACCCAACAGAAAAAGGCAAGCACATGAATGTACCGCACAACACCGTAACAGCCGAAACCAAGGCCGCCGTATTGGCCGAAGTCCTGCCCTACATCCGCCGCTTCGCCGGCAGCGTCTTCGTTGTCAAATACGGCGGCAACGCCATGACCGAGCAACATCTGAAAGAAGGCTTCGCCAAAGACATCACCCTGCTCAAACTCGTCGGCATCCACCCCGTCATCGTCCACGGCGGCGGGCCGCAGATTAACGAAATGCTGGAAAAAATCGGCAAAAAAGGCGAATTCGTCCAAGGAATGCGCGTTACCGACGACGAAACCATGAGCATTGTCGAAATGGTGCTCGGCGGCCTCGTCAACAAAGAAATCGTCTCCCTGCTCAACCAAAGCGGCGCGAAAGCCGTCGGCATCACCGGCCGCGACAACCACTTCATCAAAGCGGAAAAACTCCTCATCGACACCCCCGAACAAACACAAGCGGACATCGGCCGCGTCGGCACGGTCGAAAGCATAGACACCGCCCTGATTACCGGCATCATCGAACGCGGCTGCATCCCCGTCGTCGCCCCGATAGGCGTGGGCAAAGACGGCGGCGCCTTCAACATCAACGCCGACCTCGTCGCCGGCAAACTGGCCGAAGAACTGAAGGCCGAAAAATTGATTATGATGACCAACACCGCAGGCGTGCTGGACAAAAACGGCAGCCTGCTGACCCGTCTCACCCCGCGCCGCATCGACGAACTGACCGCCGACGGCACCCTCTACGGCGGCATGCTGCCGAAAATCGCCTCCGCCATCGAAGCGGCCTCCAACGGCGTCGGCGCAGTCCACATCATAGATGGACGCGTTCCCAACGCCCTCCTGCTGGAAGTGTTTACCGACGAGGGTGTAGGCTCCATGATTCTGGGGCACGAAGAATAAAAACATTGTTTTTTCAGACGGCCTTTACCGCATCAAAAAAGGCCGTCTGAAAACGAAGCCGCCGCAGGAGGCTGAGTTTCTGCGAAGCTAAAACGAAGCCGCCGAAGGAAGGTGGGTTTCTGTGAAGCTAAAACGAATTCGCCGAAGCAAACTGAGTTTTTACAAAACAAAAAACGTTTCAGACGGCCTCCCGATTCCCGCCGAACGGACACGGGATACACCATCAAACCCAGCCCGTCTTTTTTTACCGACAACCCGACCGCCATGCAAAGCCAAGAACTGGAAGACCTCACCCTGCTGCTCGTCCGCGATGCCGACGAAGCCGAAATGTGGATAGACCGCTGGGCGGTGAGCTATCCCACCGTCCGCACGACCGCCGCGTCCCGCAGCCAAAGCATAGATGAATGGCAGCGGCGGATTCAGGCGGCCTGGGAGCAGATACACAGTCAAAACGTCGCCGTCGTTGCCCACGGCGCAGGCGTTTCGGCCTGGCTGGCTTGGCTGTATCGGGCAGACATCCTCTCGCAGCGGCGGGTGCGCAACATCATCCTCGCCGCCCCGCTGCAAACCGCGTTCCCCGACGATGCCGAGCATACGTTCCAACGCGTCCGCTGCCCCTGCCGCGCCGCATTGGTCGTCGGCCGCGACGATTCCGACTGTCCCGAAGAATGGGCGGGACGGCAGGCGCAGGTGTGGCGCGCGACATTATTGGCCGCGCCGCAGGCAGGCCGTCTGAACGGGCCGCTGCAAGGGTGGCAGTGGGGCATGAAGCTGATGCAGGAAATGCTGCTGGCCTGAGGTAAAACGGAGAGGCCGTCTGAAAATGTTTTTCAGACGGCCTCAAACCGAAAAAGAAAGATGATACCGCCGCATCCCGCATCAGGCTGCCTGAGTTTGAATTATCGGGCTGACGGTTTGCCGCCCGAAATTAAAAAATGTTAAACTGCCGCGCGCTTTTCAGACGGCCTGATACACCCGATTCCGTTTAAACTCTGCATCATGGCATACACCATTCCTAAAGCGGCCGTTATTCCCTATCCGCCGCAAAAACTGCACGAATTCAAGCTGATTTGGTTTGAATATGTGGATAATCTGCACTTCGGCCTGAATCCTGCCGGCTTTGTCGATAATGCCGAATCCTATCTGGACATCGCGCGGCAGCGGTTTCTGGAGGCGGGTTGGGCGGGGGACGGCGAAATTTCGCTGATGTGGATACCGCCGTTTGCCATCAACGATATAGACGGTACCCGGCATATGTGGACGCATACGTACGGCGTGGTCGTGTGGCATGTCAAACAGCAGTCCGACGGTATTTCGTGGATTTTGTATCCGCCCGAAGAAATCGATTTGAATGAATACACCCCGCAAGATTAGCGCGAAGCCGTGCCAAACGGCGGGTTCGGACGGCCTGAAGCGGTAAGCGGCCGGCCCGAATCCTCCGGCAAGCGTCAAATCTTTATTCCCCTGAAAGTGCCGCCGGCATCATTGCGATGACGGTTGGGCCGGTCAGCGTCATTGCGCCGCTGCGAACACAAAGGAACACAATATGACCGTATCTCCCGTTGCCTTGCGCCGCCAAACCGAGCGCAAGCCGCATCCGACCGCGCGTTATTGGAAAAAATGCGATGTCGAAGCCCTGTTCGACCTGGCGTTTCTGGATTTGGTTTTTCAGGCGGCCGAAATCCACCGCAGCCATTTCAACCCGCGCGAAATCCAGCTTTCCACCTTAATGTCCATCAAAACCGGCGGCTGTCCCGAAGACTGCGCCTACTGTCCGCAATCGGCGCACCACAACACCAATCTGGGCAAAGAACAGATGATGGATGTGGACGAAATCGTCGAAAAAGCGAAAATCGCCAAATCGCGCGGCGCCAGCCGTTTCTGCATGGGCGCGGCATGGCGCGGGCCAAAGCCGAAAGACGTGGCCGTGGTTTCCGAAATTATCAGCGCGGTCAAAGGGCTGGGCATGGAAGTGTGCGGCACCTTCGGTATGCTTGAAGACGGCATGGCGGAAGACTTCAAAAAAGCAGGTTTGGATTATTACAACCACAACCTCGACACCGACCCCGAACGCTACAACGACATCATCCATACGCGCAAACACGAAGACCGCATGGACACTTTGGGTAGGGTTCGCAACGCCGGTTTGAAAGTCTGCTGCGGCGGCATCGTCGGCATGAACGAAACCCGCGCCGAACGCGCAGGGCTGATTGCCAGCCTTGCCAACCTCGACCCGCAGCCCGAAAGCGTGCCGATTAACCAGCTCGTCAAAGTGGAAGGCACGCCGCTGGCCGATGCCGAAGATTTGGACTGGACGGAGTTTGTCCGCACCATCGCCGTGGCGCGGATTACCATGCCCGAGAGCTATGTCCGCCTGTCGGCGGGGCGCAGCAACATGCCCGAATCCATGCAGGCAATGTGTTTCTTGGCGGGCGCTAACTCGATTTTCTACGGCGACAAGCTCTTAACCACCGAAAACCCCGGCGAAGACGGCGACCGCCTGCTGATGGAAAAGCTGAACCTTTATCCGCTGCAATTCGAGCTGGAAGGCGAATATCAGGCCGCGAAGCAGCAGCCGAAAATCAGAGTCGATTATTAACGCGTCGGGCGGCACGGCGTGCCGCCTTTTTGTTTGGCCGCTATCGTTATCCCCAATGCGGGCGGAAGAGGCCGTCTGAAAAATGCCGCAACGTTTTTTTCAGACGGCCTGTTGCAATTCTGCCTGCGAATGCGACTTTCCGACGATTCGCCGCCCGCATTCGAACGCATAATCCGCCCTTTGCTGAGTTTGCTCAATATTTGTCGGCAAACCGTTTGACAGTATGGCGGGAAATGTCTATAAACCGCCCGTTGCAGCCAATCCATAACCGAGTCAGTACGATGAAAAAATTGATTTTCTTCCTTGCCGCCTTCTTCAGCCTGAGCCGCGCCTTCGCCGTCGATGCATCGCAACTGCTGCCGCCCGAACAGGCGTTTGTGCCGCAGGTTAAGGCCGACAAGCAGGGCGTAACCGTCGAATTCAAAATCGCCGACGGCTATTATCTCTACCGCGACAAGATAACCGTCGCCGCCGAGCCGAAAACCGCGTTCGGCGACACGCAATACGCGCCCGGCAAAGAAAAGGAAGACGAATTTTTCGGCAAGCAAACCGTGTATTACCACGCCGCCCAAGCGGTTTTCCCTTATAAGGCCGCCCCTTCGGGCACATATAAGCTGACCGTGCTGTATCAGGGCTGCGCCGATGTCGGCGTGTGCTATCCGCCGAACGAAACCACATTCGAAATCGACCGCGAAGGCTTGCACACGATGCAAAGCGATAGTGCGGCCGACAAGCCCTCCAATCGGTTCACTGCACCGAAAGCCACGTTGAACGAAGCGGAAGCCGTGCCGCCCGCTCCGGCAAACAAAGCCGACAGCAGCCGTTTCAAACTGTCGTGGGACACGTTAAGCGCCAATTTATTGGCGTTTTTTACTGCCGGGCTGGGATTGAGTTTCACTGCCTGCATGTATCCGCTGATTCCCATTGTTTCCAGCATCGTGGTCGGCGATAAAAATGCCGGAAAAGGCCGCGCCTTCGCCCTGACGATGGTGTACACCCAAGGCTTGGCGCTGACTTATACCATCGTCGGCGTGATTGCCGGGCTGACCGGCGCGCTGCTGACCGTTTGGCTGCAACAACCGGCCGTCGTATTGTCTGCGGCCGCCCTGATGGTGGTGCTGGCGTTGTCCATGTTCGGCCTGTTCAACATTCAATTGCCCAACGCCGTGCAAAGCTATTTCCAACAGCAGAGCAACAAATTGTCGGGCGGCAAAATCGCCGGCGTATTCGGCATGGGCATGTTCTCCGCCCTGATTGTCGGCCCGTGCGTCGCACCGCCGCTGGCCTTGGCACTAGGCTACATCGGCCAAACCGGCGATGCCGTGCTCGGCGGCCTGGCACTGTATGTCATGGCACTGGGTACGGGCGTGCCTCTGATTATCATCGGCACTTTCGGCGGCCATATCCTGCCTAAAGCGGGCGATTGGATGAACGGCGTCAAATACACCTTCGGCTTTATCCTACTGGCTGTGGCGGTTTATCTGGCCTCGTCCTTCCTGCCTTACGCCCTTGCCGCGACGCTGTACACCCTGCTGCTGCTTGCTCCGGCCGTCCTGCTGCTGATGAAGCTTGGCGGACAGAAAGGCCGTCTGAAAACCGTTTCCTCCGTTTTGGCAGCACTCCTTTTGGCGTGCGGCGGCTGGTTCGGCCTGCAAAGCCTGCGCGGCGGACAAACCGCGATGCACCGTTTTCTGACCTTGCATCCGACCGGGGAAGCCGCCCATAAATTCACCGATGTGGCCGAGCTGAAAGCCGCAATGGCGGCGGCATGGCAGGAAGACCCCAATACGCCGGTGATTCTGGATTTCTACGCCGACTGGTGCGTGTCGTGCAAAGAAATGGAAGCTTATACCCTGAATACGCCGCAAGTGCGCCAGGCCGTGCCGATGAACCGTTTCTTCCAAGCCGATGTAACCGCGAATACCGCCGATCATCAGGCATTGTTGAAAGAATACGGCCTGTTCGGCCCGCCGGGCGTGTTTGTAGTCAAAGCCGACGACAGCCACGGCGAAGCCTTGTTGGGCTTTGTCCAACCCGATGCGTTTATCGAGTGGTACCGGCAGAACGCACAATAAGGCAAGTGTTTGCCCCGTATCGGTAAAAGGCCGTCTGAAAAACATCAGCCGCAAAGCGGAAACGTTTTTCAGGCGGCCTTATTGGTACGGAGGCGGATGGCTTGGCGCAAACCTGTTATGGCTTGAACTTCAAGCAGGGCAGGGTGGGGAAATCCAAGATTGTTCAAACCGTGAAGGAGTTAATGGAGGGGGAAATTTATAGCGGATTCGTATAGTGGATTAAATTTAAACCAGTACGGCGTTGCCTCGCCTTGCCGTACTATTTGTACTGTCTGCGGCTTCGTCGCCTTGTCCTGATTTAAATTTAATCCACTATATATTCCGCCTGCTGCCGACAGAGAAGTCCGTCGGACAGAAAGGCCGTCTGAAAACACAGATGCTTTCAGACGGCCTTTGAAATTCAATGTGCTGTGTATCGGAGTGATTACTCGACAAACACTTCCACACGGCGGGCTTCCGCGCCGCTGCCTGCTTCGGTGTCGCTCGGTTTGCGCAGTTCGATTTGTTTGTCCGGTACGCCGAAGCCCAGCAATACCGTGCGGACTGCAAATGCACGCTGTTTAGACAGTTCTTCGTTGACTTGCGCATTGCCGGTGCTGTCGTGATAGCCGGAAACCACGATTTTTTTGCCGCCCAATGCCGCAACCAGCACATCTTTCAATGCTTCTTGCGCGCCCGGGGCAACATCGGCTTTACCTGTGGCGAAGTAGAATTTCACTGCGCCGTTTGCAGTAACGATGCGGGCTTCGTCTTGCGCTTCGTTTGCCGAACCTTGGTTTTGCACGACGCTTTCGTCAACAGGGATGGAGAGGCCTTTGTCGACGACAGATTCGGACGGCGCGAGTTCGACTTCAAGCGGAGGTGCTTCTTGGATGATGAATAACGATCCGCCTGCCGTGCCGGTTTCGCCCGTTTCTAAGTCGGTAATGGCGGCAGGTTCGTTGTTTTCGGATGCGGCGGCTTGCGATACGGCTGATGCGGCCACTTCGGATGCGGCGGCTTGGCCGTAAGTGGGAGAGCCTTCGATTTTGCCTGTTTCCCAGCCCCAAACCGATAAAAACAGGATGGTCAGCACAGATAAACCGGCTGCGCCGCCAACCAGCCACAGGCCGATTTTTTGTTCTTTGTGTTCATTTTTACCGTTATTCATAACATTCCTTTAACATAAGCCAAACAAAATTTTCCGCATTATAAATGCAATGAGGAAAGCAAGCTATCCCAAGCTATTCAAAGTACCGTCAAAACAGTAAAATGCCTTTCTTTTGCAAAATACACAACTTTACCATGCTCACTTTCCAAGAAATTATCTTCAAACTGCAAACATTCTGGGCAGACAAAGGCTGCACCGTCATCCAACCTTTCGACATGGAAGTCGGCGCAGGTACTTCCCACCCCGCCACCTGCCTGCGCGCGCTCGGCCCCGAGCCTTGGTTTGCCGCCTACGTCCAACCCAGCCGCCGCCCCAAAGACGGCCGCTACGGCGACAACCCCAACCGCCTGCAACACTATTACCAATTCCAAGTCGCCCTCAAACCCGCCCCCGCCAATATCCAAGACCTCTATCTCGATTCCCTGCGCGAATTGGGCGTCGACCCCAAAGTCCACGACATCCGCTTCGTCGAAGACGACTGGGAAAACCCCACCCTCGGCGCATGGGGCTTGGGCTGGGAAGTCTGGCTCAACGGCATGGAAGTGACTCAGTTCACCTACTTCCAACAAGTCGGCGGCATCGACTGCACCCCCGTACTCGGCGAAATCACCTACGGCATCGAACGCTTAGCGATGTATCTGCAAGGCGTGGAAAACGTCTACGACCTCGTCTGGGCAAAAACGCTCGACGGCAACACCGTCACCTATGGCGACGTGTACCACCAAAACGAAGTCGAACAATCCACCTACAACTTCGAATACAGCGATGCCGACTGGCTGCTGCGCCAGTTCAACGACTACGAAGCACAAGCCAAACGCCTGCTTGCCGAAGAAAACGCCAGCCTCGCCCTGCCCGCCTACGAGCTGGTCCTCAAAGCCGGACACACCTTCAACCTCTTAGACGCACGCGGCGCCATTTCCGTGACCGAACGCGCCACCTACATCGGCCGCATCCGCGCGCTGAGCCGCACCGTAGCGCAGAAATACGTCGAAAGCCGCGAGAAACTGGGCTTCCCATTAATTAAATCCAAATCCTAATAGGTGTTGATATGTTCCGCAAAACGCTTGCTGCCGCAGCACTGTCCCTCGTTTTCTTTTCAAATGTTCAGGCTGCCCCTTTATCGTTTCAATCCAAAACCTTGGAAGCCAAATCCTGTGCCGGTAAAAATAGTGAAGGCAAACCCCTTTGCCATCAACTTACCGTCGGCTATCCGATTACCGGTGATAAGCATTTGGATAACTGGGTCAGAAAACAAATGGGGGGCAAACTGCCTACGCAGAAATCGGTTCAGACGACCTTAATACGCGACAAAGACGTAAAGGAGACCAATCGGGAAAATAGGAAACTCGGCAAAGATGGTGGCTATCCTTGTGCGTTGGACTATATAGATACGTTGGAACTGGAAGGCTATACGCCCAACTATGCCGTTTTCGGACAAGAAGATTGGGAATTCACCTGTGGCCCACACGGATACGGCGTGCACACGCTGACGGTATTGAAGCGCGGTATTGCCAATCCGAAACCGCTTAAGTTGGATGACATTCTGTTACCCGGACAAAAAGCAAAACTGACGCATCTAATTAAAGAAGCCTATGTCAAGTATTTGGTGGAAGGTGGAGAGGATGACGAAAAAAGCGCGCGGAAATATATTGTCGAGTATAACGGCAATGATTTTTCCGCCACGGAAAACTGGCGGTTTGATAAAAACGGCTTGACTTTCTTGTATCAAAGTTACGAAATCGGTGCATATGTTTTAGGCAGACCTGAATTGACCATTTCCACTAAGGATTTGCAGGGAATCGTGAAACCTGAAATTTTGAAGGAGTCAGAGCATTATAAGGGTGCAGAATAACTTTTAAGTATAGTGGATTAAATTTAAACCAGTACGGCGTTGCCTCGCCTTGCCGTACTATCTGTACTGTCTGCGGCTTCGTCGCCTTGTCCTGATTTAAATTTAATCCACTATATAACCCTGTCGGGCTGTATTTGAAGTTGAGGCCGTCTGAAAAGTCATTGTCAGACGGCCTCATGCTTCTGCCGGCGGTATTACAGGGAAATACCGTTTGCTTTCAACAATTGGTCAATTTGTTCCTGTGCCTTCTGCCGTTTCACTTGCTGGATAACGGCTTCTTTTACTTGTTCAAACGGTGGTGCATCCTGTGCTTGCTCGGAGGCGGTAATTTTGAACAGGTAGAATTCGTTTTGATAGGCTACCGGCTCGCGGCTGACATCGCCTTTTTGCATATTGCCGACGATATTTGCAATTTCTACCGGAAGGCGGCCAATCGGCAAAGGTTCTTGCATGGCGGGCTGATCGGGATTGGGGTAGCGTTCCATCAGTTTCTCGAAGCTTAAGCCTTTCAGCAACAGTTGTTGTGCGGCGCGTGCTTCGTCTGCCGTGGCAAAACGTACTTGTGCCAGCTTGACGATTCGGGTCAGGTTGCCGTAAGCGGCAAGTGCCTCGCTGTCGCTGACGGAAACGGTTTTAACCAAGTGTTCTTCGTATTGGGAGGCATAGAATTGCGCTTCCAAATTCTTCCAGCGCGCTTGGACGGCAGGCTGTTTGTCCAAGCCCAGTTTTAAGGCTTCTGCTTTCAGTATGTCGGTTACAGCCAAAGTCTTTTCAATTTGCTGGCGGGCATCAGGCGGAAGTTGGGTTTGTTCCGTATTGCCAAACTGTTCCAGCATGGCATCCACGCGTGCCGAGTCAATTTGGGGCGCCGCAATGGAAATGCCGGTTAATGCCAGTGCAATAAAAGTGAGTAGTCGTTTATGTTTCATGGTTTTTTCCTATTTGCTTGCCGGGGTAATGGTGGCTTTTTGATACAGTGCACCGACAGCCCGGCTGATTTTTTGTTGTTGCAGGTTGTGACGGATGTTGTTTTGAACCTGTTCGAATGGCGGCAGTTGCAGCGGACGTTTGTCGTGGATGTAGAAAATGCCGAATACGCCGTTACCGACAACCGGTGTGGATGTAAACTGTCCTTTTTTCAAGTCTTTTACAGCGGCGTAAATCGGTGGCACGCTTTGTTCAAGGTCTTTTAATGCATCAAATTCGGGATTGATGCCACCGGTTTGTTTGACTGTCGGATCGGCGGAATATTTGCGGGCAGTATCGGTAAACGGTTTTTTTGCTTTCAGGTCTTTGATGGCCTGTTCGGCATCTGCTTTTTTGGGAGTCAGTATTTCACCAAGCCGGACTTCACTGCTGCCTTCATAATACTTTTTGCTTTCATCATAGGCTTGGCGAACTTCTTGGTCGCTGACGGGATTAGTTTTGTTAATATGCGAAACAAAGGCTTCGGCCAGTAGTGCGGCTTGATAGTCTTCCCACTGTTGTTTGAAGTCGGCATGTTTGTCGGCGCCTTGTTCTTTGGCTGATTTGCGTGCATTTTCGCTGGCGGTTTTAAACTCCTGTCCTTGTTCCAGTTTCAGACGGCGTGCTTCCTGATTGACCAACATGCGGGTAACAGTGTTACTGAGAAGTTGATTGCGGAGTTGGGGGGAATCCTGCAATTGGGGATTGTCTTGGCGGATCAATTTGATTTGCCGGTCGATTTCTTCGCTGTCGATTTTATTGCCATTTACGGTTAGCAGGGTTTCGGCCATTAGGCCGCCTGAAAATAGTGCCATGATCAATGCAGGGAGGAAGTAGTGCTTTTTCATTTTGTTTCTCACTTAAAGTTGATGGAAGTATTCGTCGGGTGTGAGCGCGCGGATGCTGAGGGCATGGATGCGGCCGTCTGAAAACCATTCGTGTAAAGCCTCTTTAACCATCCGTTGACGCTGGAGGCGCAGGACGTCGTTAAAGGCCGTACTTACCACGAGGATGCGGTAATGTCCGCCGCCTTTATTGCCGGCATGTCCGGCATGGAGGTGGCTTTCGTCGGAGAATTCGAATATCTCGGGACTTAAATTCCCTAAGGCCGTCTGAATTTGCTGTTCCGTGCAGAGCGTCATTTAAAAACCGCTTTATAGGGTTTGATCAATATTTCTTCGTATACGCCCACTGTCACATAAGGGTCTTGCTCCGCCCATTCTTGGGCTGCATCCAGTGAGGGGAAAGAAGCGATAATCAGGCTGCCGGAAACGCGGTCGGCGCTGTCGGGTAATGGATTGGGACCGGCAGTAAGCAGGCGGCCTTCAGAATGCAGGTGTTCCAAGCGGGCCAGATGGTCGGGCCGGGCTGCCATACGTGCCTCATGCACATCTTCGCCGTCTGTTGCCAGCAGCATATAGTATTGTTCAGTCATTTTTGTTCTCCTTGGGGAGGTAACGGTTCAGATAGATAACTTGTGCCAAAGAAAAAAGGAAAGTCAGCGGAATGGCACCGAAAAATTTGTAATTGTTCCAGACGGCCTCACGCTCTGCGGAAAAGGGATAAGCGACAGCCAAATTGACAAAGCCCATAATAATAAGGAACAACATCCAGCTTATTGCCAATTTTTTCCACACGGCATCCGGTAACGAAATCTCTTTACCCAGCAGGGCTTGAAGACCGTTTTTCTTAATGATGTTGCTGATGAGGATGGCAATGGCGCCGGTCCAAAAGAGCAGGGTTGGTTTCCACATGATGAAGGTACGGTTGCCGGTTAAAATGGTGGCTCCGCCGAAAACGACGATTAACAACAGGCTGACCCATTGCATTGTTTCCAGTTTTCTGAATTTCCACCACAAAAATGCCGCCTGGGCAATACCGGCAACAACGGCAACAGACGTTGCCCAAATAATATTCTTAGTTAGGATGTAGGTTAGAAAAAAGAGTATGACGGCAATAAAATCGCTGGCAGCTTTCATATCAATAAAATATGAGAATATTAAATGAAAACCGCCATCATACAGATAGCTGCTGATTTTTGCATCCTTTTCATGGTTGCCTGAATGAGGTAAGGAAGAGATAGAAGTTGTTAACTCAGGGAATGCGTAAAGGATTTAGGCAAGCGTAATGGCAAGATAGCGACAGGACGTATGAGTAATAGATATTTTCTTATGATTAAATTTGGCAAGAAAGGTAAATAAAAGATATGATAGGAAGCTAAAGTTGTGGGCGTTAAAATCATGCCGCCGAATAATCAGGGGATAAATTTTGAAAGTGGATAGTAAAATCAAATTGATAGCATTGTCTGTGTCGCTGTTGGCCTCCACCGGTTCCGTAGCAGCCTTGGGTGGGTTGAGAGTAAATTCCGGTTTGGGCGAACCATTTTCCGCAACAGTTACCGTGACAGGAAAAGAGGCAAAAGAATTATTAAGGGGCACTAAACTCAACTTGTCCGATAATCGGTTGAAGGCAAATGTACGCAAATCAGGCAATGATGCGATTGTCAGCCTGCGTTCGTCTAGTGCCATTAATGAGCCTGTTATCGTGTTTCAGATGGATGTGAAAGGGCTGTCACGCCAATATACGGCTGTACTTGATCCTTCCAGTTCCAAAGCGAAAGCTGCCGTGGCCGAGGCTAAAAAAGCCGAGCGCGAAGCCGCCGAGAAAAAGAATCCGGTTCCCGATTCGGGTAAGAAGATGGATGCCGCCCCGGTAGCGACATCCGGGCAGCATACGGTACAGACTGGCGAAACGCTGACAATTATTGCAGAACAGCTGAAACCCGCCGATATGCCGGTAGATCAGGCAGTTCGGGCGTTAATCAATGCCAACCAGAAAAAGTTGGGCCGCAATCCCAATCAGCTTTTTGCAGGTGTTGTTTTAGATTTACCTTCTTCGTTCAAACAATCGGCTTCAGTTCAGGTAGAGAAAAAGCCCGCGAAGGAGGCTCCCCCTGTTAAGCCGGCAGCAGAAACAAAAGAAAAAGAACAGGTAAAACCTGTTGAAGAAAAAACAGAACCTAAAAAACAAGAACCAGTTGCTACAGAGCCTCAAGAGAAGATAGTTAAACAGGAAGTGGTTGAGGATTCGAAACCGTCCGAACAGGTGCCTCCTGTTCAGCCTATTTCGGAAGTGCAGCAAGCATCTAAAGAGGAGGTTTCTGCTGCGCCGTCTCAGCCTGTAGTTTCCGAAGAGGAAAGTGCCAAGATCAAGCCGCAGCCTGCGGAAGCCGAAAATGCCGGCTCGGAAGATGAAGGCGGTTCTTTGTGGAAACTGGTTTTGGCCGGTGGTATAGGTTTGACGATTATTTTGCTATTGGCCAAGCTGTTTTTAGATCGCAAAGCCGCAGCCAAATCACGCCAAGATGATCAACCCGGAGAAGAAACTCCGTTTGATGAGCAGAATGATGGCATCCGTTTGCATCAGCCCATAGCCAAGCCGGAACACCCGAAAGCACCTATCACTAAAGAAACGGCAATGGCTGAAACCGCAATGGCGGCAGATGATGTAGAAGACGATGACGTATTCTTCGAGGTGGTCGGTGAGGATAAGCCTGCATCGCAGGATGACGGCTTCGATTTAAATCTGAATGCGCTGGCCATTGATCAGCAGCAAGCCGGCATTGTGAGTAGTGCCGTTACGGATGATGAAGAAACCCTGAGCCGAGCCAATGCCGATTGGGACAGTATTGAATCAACCGACAGCGTATTTGAACCTGATGATTTTGGTTTGGTCAAAAATGCTTCTGCTGCCTCGCCGGCCGTTGAGCCGTCTCCCGCTCCTGTTGAAACCGTAACAACCGAATCTGCACCTGTACTTGATTGGTCTGAGGCGGTAGAAACAGAGCAAAACGAAGCGGCAGAGGAAACCATTACTTCTTGGGCCAGTCCTGAGGCGATTTTCAAATACGAAGAGCGTAAAACGGCTATATCGGCTCCTGAAGTTGTCAACACGGTTGAAAAAGAGATTGTCGAGCCTGCAACAGTTTCATGGGCAGAAAATGATATCGGGCAGGTTGCCGAAATTGAAGAACCGCTGGAATTTGCAGTGGTTTCATCTGAAGAAATCCAGCCTGTTGCCGAAACTCCGCAAGCCGGACAGGAGGTGTTTGCAGAGGACATCCAAGTTGCAACTGAAACAACGGTTGAAGATGCGTTGGAATTTGTCGCTCCCGAGCCTGTTGAGGCGATTGCGGCAACGCCTATAGAGGAAAAAACAGCAGAGCCTGCGGAAGAGGCATTGGCTTTTGTTGTGGATGATCAGCCATTTGATACATCGTCTGAGCCCGAGGCGGTCAAGACTGATGTTGAAACACCGGCACCGACATTGCTGTTTGCATCAGAGCCTATTCCGGTTGAACCGGCTGAAATTAGCTGGCCATCGGTTGAGGTGGAGGCTGTTGAATCTGCCGAAACGGTTGAGTTCGAGCCTGTTGCTGTGCCTGAAACAGTTTTGGTCGAAGAGCATCAACCTGCAGATATCGAGCCATTGTCGTTTGAAACTGGAGAACCTTTTGCTCCTGAAATTGCAGCTCCCGAAATTCAAGAAGTTGACATTTCTGAGGTTGAACCGGTATCTGCTCCTGCCGTTGAAACAGCCCGGGTTGTCGAAGAGAAGGCTGTTGAAACGGTGGCAGCCAAGGAGTTGCCTGATTTCAATGTGCAAATCCCGGAAGTGCAGGAAGTGCCGGTGGTTCAAGCCGAGCCTGAGGGGGCTGCATCCGGTAGCGAGGACTGGTCGGATAACGATGTCGATTTCAGCAGCACCAATATTACTTTTGACGATGGTTCGGCAGGTTCGTCCGATGAGTTAGCCATTGATTGGTCTGATTTGGATATGGCAGAGGGCGACAGTAAACCGGCATTCGTTTCCGAATCGGTCGGTATGACTGCCCCGCTTGAAGCGAAGTACGAATTGGCGGAAATGTATATTGAGATTGGTGATCCTGAGGCCGCCCGCGAGACTTTGAATGAATTGATTGAAGAGTCCAGCGGTGAGATACAGGCCAAATCGAGGGCATTGCTGAACAGTATCGGAGGCTGACAGTAATCGGAATGAAACCCCGGGTTTATACTCGGGGTTTATTTTTATCATGGGGAGTGCAATGACGGCTGGTTCGAATTTAAGCTGCTGGATATAATGCCGCCCGATATTTTTAATGATGTTTTTTGGAATGCAGGGTCATGATATTAGAGAGGCCGTCTGAAAATTCAGAAGGGCCGTCTGAAAGCACCAGCCGCTGGGCATTGACGTTGTCTTACGACGGCAGCCGGTTTTTCGGTTGGCAAAAACAGGCCGACGGGGTAGTTTCGGTTCAGGCGGCTTTGGAATCGGCATTGAGTCAAATTGCCGGTGAAACGGTGAATGTCGTTGCTGCAGGCCGAACAGATACGGGTGTGCATGCCACGGCTCAGGTGGTGCATTTCGATACTGCTGCCGAGCGCGGCGAGCAATCATGGATACGCGGCGTGAACAGCCTGTTGCCGCAAGGTGTGGCGGTTTGGCAGGCCAAGCGGGTTGCGCCGCATTTCCATGCACGTTTTGATGCTTTCGGCCGCCGCTACCGTTATGTGCTGCAATCTTCGCCCGTCCATTCGCCGTTGTTGGCCGCCCGTGTCGGTTGGACACATACATCGTTGGATTTTACCGCCATGCAGGCTGCTGCCGCGCTGTTGGTCGGTGAACATGATTTTTCCAGCTTTCGCGCGTCGCAGTGTCAGGCAAAATCTCCAGTCAAAACTTTATATAGCGCGGTTTTGCACGGCACACCGCAGTTGATGGCTTTGGATTTGCACGGTAATGCCTTTCTGCACCATATGGTGCGCAATATCGTCGGCGCACTGGTGTATGTGGGCAACGGGCGTTTGAGTGTGCAGGGTTTTGCCGAACTGTTGGCTGAAAAAAGCCGTCTGAAAGCTCCGCCGACCTTTATGCCGGACGGACTGTATCTGACGGGTGTGGATTATCCGCCCGAGTTCGGCCTGCCCGTACCGCCGCCGCCCGATTGGTTGTGGCCGTTTGATGACGGTTTATGAAAATGCGTAATGCCGAAGAGGCGATTGCAGAGGCGGCTGAAGCAGGCGGTTGAACGGAATGGACGGTTTGAATAATTGGCAGCGTAGTTTTTTCCGATTGCCGAAGACGAATTGTTGTGCGATATTGGGGCTGATTTTGCCGACGATTATGCTGCGGAATTTCTAGCCGACGGATTTGCCGCCGCATTCCGCAATATCGGTGCGGCGAAAATTGTCGATTTGGCTGCCGATATGGGTAATTTTGAGAATGAGCAGGCATTGGCTGCTGCCGTTTCCAACCGTTTGGGGTATGACTATCGCACGGTGGCGGATTACGTTTCCCGCTGTATGGATAGGCCGTCTGAAAGAAATAAGTGATGCTTTAACGCACAGGATGCGACATAAGCGACGCCCTGTGTATTTTATCGCCGGCAGGAGTTATATTTCTGCCGAAAGCCCTCTGCTTTGAGTATTAAAAAGTGCGGAGTCTGAACCATAAAGGAAGTTTTGATGAAACCCATCCGTATCAAAATCTGCGGCATTACCCGCCCCGAAGATGCACTGGCTGCCGCCGAGGCGGGCGCGGATGCCGTCGGGCTGGTGTTTTACGCTAAAAGCAAACGCGCGGTAACGGCGGTGCAGGCAAGGGAAATCACGGCGGTGTTGCCGCCGTTTGTGTCGGCAGTTGCGCTGTTTGTGAACGAACAACCGGACGTTATCCGCGAAATTCTGCGTCAAGTACCGATAGACGTGATTCAGTTTCACGGCGACGAAGACGATGATTTCTGCCGTCAGTTCGACCGGCCGTATCTTAAAGCCGTGCGCGTGCAATCGGCTGCCGATATTCAGACGGCCTGTGTCAAGTTCCCCAATGCCCGCGCGCTGTTGTTCGACGCCTACCATCCGACCGAATACGGCGGCACGGGGCAGAGTTTCGACTGGACGCTGTTGCGCGGCAACATCGGCAAACCGTGGATTTTGGCGGGCGGTTTGACGGCGGGGAACGTTGCCGAAGCGGTGAAAACCAGCGGCGCGGCGGCGGTGGATGTGTCCGGCGGTGTGGAAAGCGCGGCAGGGGTTAAAGATGCTTTGAAAATCAAGGCATTTGCGGCGGCATTGAAGGCCGTCTGAAAACCAGGGAAGGAAACAGGATATGGGTTTGGACGGATTGGAAGTTTTAGTTTACGGCTTTGGTTTTTTGATACTTGTTGCTTTCGGAGTATGGATGGCGAGTATCGTGGCTATTTTTACAGCTAAAAATCCCGCAATCAAGACTTTGGCAATAATGCTTAATTTGCTGATTTTGTCGGTTGTTATCCTCGCCGTCATTAAGAATGCGGGGGAGCAGGCATATGAGGAATCCCGTTATCAAGAGAATGACAAAGAATTATTGATTGACGGCATCCGCATACCAGCCGGTTCGAGGTTGGTCGTAGAGCCTCAAATGGGGATAAAGAAAGTCCCCGATTTTTCCACCTTCTCCCGCGTCGAATATCTTCATCCGATTGATTGGAAAGGTGTTACCGTTGGTGAGATGGAGCGTGTTGTCAGTCAGTACGATGGACACTATGAGGCGACTTTGACCACCCGCTCCGGCAACGGCATGGGAGGTGTGGCGGAAGTGGAGGGTTGGCGTTGCCGCAGCGACAACGATATCCTTTGGGGCGTGAAGAACGAGAACGGACGGAAACCGTCAAATCCCGCCGACTACAGGCTGTTGGAATGCCTATTGGACAAGTCGGCGGAAGTATCGGTTCCGCAATGGCCGGAAGCGATGAAGCTGCCCTTGGAAAAGGTGAGGTACGAGCAGTTGGGGGCATATTGGGAGGCGGATATCCTTTCGGAGAACCTGCCCTATTGGGGTAAGGTTTATTTTGACGCAAATAAACGGATAAGCAGTATCAATTTGTCGTTTAGCCAAAAAAATCTGCAGGGCTGTGCGATTGCCGATGAGGGGGCCTCATTGGAATGGGACGGCAAACAGCCGGATGTCGTTACGATAAGAAGCTATGTCGATTTACCCGAATATTGCTGGGGTAAAAAGGTTGTTCGACCTGTGTCGAAAGATGGGGAACAGGGGGAATAGGCCGTCTGAATGCGTTAAAAAGGAAAGATAATGGGGGACGGAAGCGCGCCGGCGCCACTGTTTGTTTGGCTGCTTGTTATTGCGGCGGCAGCTGCGGTTTTGTGGCTGGTTGCCCTAGCGGCTCTGTTTGGCTCGCACAATCGGCAGATACGCTCGATAAGCGGGGCATATGTCTTGCTGGGCGTGCTGGCGGGTATCGTTTGGTTGGCATCTTATTTCCGCGAAAGGGTTTATTTTGCTTCTGCGAATCAGGAGTTGCAGCAGGATATGGTTATAGACGGCATTCCGTTGCCCAAAGGGGCAAAGCTGACCGTGCAGCTGGTCAAGTATGGTAAGCAACCTGATTTTGCGGCTTTTTCCACAGCCGAGTTTGCCGTTCCGCTTGATTGGCACGGTGTGAAAGTGGCTGAAATGGAGCATGTGGCGCACGATGACAGTATATACGGCGTATATCTTAAAACCAGACAGCAGCCCGGACACATGCCGATTGAAGGTTGGGATTGCGATACGGGGGAACCGATAGGGTGGCGGTTTGCGGGCAAGTCGGGGCGCAAACCCGTGTCGCCCGCCGATTACCGCTTGGATTCCTGCTGGCTGGCGGCGTTGGTGGAGCAGGATGTGCCGTGGTTGAGGGCGACGCTTACATGGTCTGAAGTGGAGCGGAGCCGTGATGAGGAAAACGAATGGGTCGCCCGCCTGATGATACTGCCGCCGTTTGGTACGGTTTGGCTGGAGCAAAACAGAATCACCAAACTCGATATTTTATTGGACGAACGGAGCGCAGCCGCCTGTCCGCCTTTATCGGGCGGGGAACGGCTGCAGTGGGATGCACGGCAAGCCGATATTGTCCGCATCGAAACCCAAGCTAATCTGCCCCCAAGCTGCTGGGGCAAACAACTTCTCCGTGCCGCAACGGAATAAACCGGCCAATAAAACAACGCGGCAAAGCGGCAAGTTGCGGACGGTACAATAGGGCAAGGCAAGCTAACGCAGTAGCATTTTTAGTTAATCCACTATGCTTTCAGACGGCCTGAAAAGCTTCAAACCGACAAACGGAAAGCCAAACCGAGCATGACCGATCAAATCATCGAAACCCATCCTTTTCCCGCCCTGCTGCCGCCGGCGGCAACCGTCATGATGATGGGCACGTTCCCGCCTACGGAAGACAAACGCGCGATGCAGTTTCATTATCCGAATTTCCAAAATGATATGTGGCGCGTCTACGGGCTGGTGTTTTTTAATGATGCGGCGCATTTCCAAAGGTCGTCTGAAAAAGCGTTTGATGCCGAGAAAATCAAGGCGTTTTTGCGCGAACGGGGGATTGCGTCGTGTCCGACCGTGTTGAAGGCGGTACGGGAACACGGCAATGCGTCGGACAAGTTTTTGCAAGTGGTCGAAACCGTCGATTTGGCGGCGGTGTTGGCGCAGATGCCCGACTGCCGCCATATCTGCACCACCGGCGGTAAGGCGACGGAAATCCTGCTCGATATTCAGGGCGGCGGCATCAAAATGCCGAAAACGGGCGAAACCGTGCCGTTTCCGTTTGCCGGACGGGATTTGACCCTGACCCGCCTGCCGTCCACTTCGCGCGCCTATCCTTTGAGTTTGGCGAAAAAGGCGGCGGCGTATCGGGCGTTTTTCGAAATGGCGGGGTTGGCGTAGGTTAGTCTGAAAAACCGTTCAGACGGCCTGAACATTGAAGCCTGAAGCCAAACAGCGCATAATCCCCCGTCCATACCGACAAAAAACACGGACGGCATCATGCAAAACTACCTGACCCCCAACTTCACCTTCGCCCCCATCATCCCCGAACGCGGACAAGGCAGCCGCGTATGGGATACCGAAGGGCGCGAGTACATCGACCTGGCCGGCGGCATTGCCGTAAACGCACTCGGCCACTGCCATCCCGCCCTGCTGTCCGCCCTGACTGAACAGGCGCAAAAACTCTGGCACATCTCCAACATCTACACCACAACCCCTGCGCAGGCACTGGCCAAACGCCTGACCGAACACACCTTTGCCGACAAAGTCTTCTTTTGCAATTCAGGTGCCGAAGCTAACGAAGCCGCCCTGAAACTGGCGCGCAAATACGCCCGCGACCGCCACGGCGAAGGCAAACACCAAATCATCGCCTGCACCAACGCCTTCCACGGCCGCACCCTGTTTACCGTTTCCGTCGGCGGACAGCCCAAATACAGCCGCGACTTCGCCCCGCTGCCCGAAGGCATCACCCACGTCCCCTTCAACGACCCCGACGCACTGCGCCAAGCCGTATCCGCGCAAACCTGCGCCGTCATCATCGAACCTGTGCAGGGCGAAAGCGGCGTATTGCCCGCCACTGCCGAGTTCCTGCAAACCGCGCGCGAACTGTGCGACCGTTTCGACGCCGCCCTGATATTCGACGAAGTCCAAACCGGCATGGGGCGCACCGGCAAACTCTTCGCCTACCAACACGGCGGCATCGCACCCGATATCCTGACCAGCGCGAAAGCACTGGGCAGCGGCTTCCCCATCGGCGCGATGCTCACCACCGACCGCATCGCCCCGTCGTTCGGCCCCGGCACGCATGGCTCGACTTTCGGCGGCAACCCCCTGGCCTGCGCCGTCGGCTGCGCCGCCTTCGACATCATCAACAGCGAAGCCACCCGCGCCAACACCGTCCGCCAAAGCGCGAAACTCACCGCCGCCCTGCAGAAAATCGGTGAAGAAACCGGCGTATTCCAAACTGTGCGCGGACAAGGCCTGCTCATCGGCTGCGTATTGGCCGAAGCATATGCGGGCAGGGCGGCCGAAATCACCGCCGCCGCGCTCAAACATGGCGTGATGGTTTTAGTGGCCGGAGCCAACGTCGTCCGCCTCGCCCCCAGCCTGTTGATAGAAGACCGCGACATAGACGAAGCCGTGCCGAAATTAAAAACCGCGTTGGAAGAATGGCTGGCACGGTAGTTTCACCGAATACCGATTCCAAGAAGAGGGATGTAGATGAGAAAGCTCCTGTACAGTTTCACGGCAATCACATGCCACACATTGCTTATTTGGAAATATACAGGCGAGTACAGCCTGAAAAACCTCATACTCTCCCTAGTCATTACCGCCGTTTTGGGCGGCATCGCCCTGTTTTGGATATTGGGCGGAAAACTATGGAAACAGTACGCCCCATCGATGCCCGCACTACCCGATGCAAACGGCCGCATCCCCACGAAAACGGGGTTGCTGATCATCTTCGGCATCATACTTTCGGCCGGCGTAACCGTTTGGCTGCTCAACAACATCTTTATACTGGTAGGCGGAGCCTTAGGACAATAAACAAAAAAGGATTTTTCGATGATGCAAAACACCATCCGCGCCGTATACGGAGAACACACCCTTGTATATCGGAACTCCCGTATCATAGCGCAACCAACCGCCCGGCCGCCATCCGTACACACCCGAGGCAAACAACCGTCGCGTAGCTCAGGGAGCGGCCGGGCAACCCATCGACACAACCGGACAGTTGCCAGACAACACAACCGAATGCAAGGCAGGTTTATGATGAGTACCCAATACCATTACGCAGGCATCGACATCGCCAAACGAAACTTCGTCATCTCCGTTTCGTCTTTGTCTAAAACCAAAACCGAAACCAACAACCCCAAAGGAATCGCCCATACCGTCGAATACCTTAAAAAACACAAGGTCGCCCTCGTCGTCATGGAAAGCACCGGCGGTCTCGAAATCCCCGCTGCCAAAGCCATCCACCGCGCGCAGGCATAGCCGTGATCATCGCCAACCCGCGTCAGACGCATCAGTTTGCCCAATCGCAGTCGCTGACCAAAACCGATGTTAAAGATGCCCAAATGCTTGCCTTCTTCGCACAGATGATGACGCAGAAAGAGGGTTGGCAAACCATGCTCTATCACCCGCCCACCGAAGCGGAAGAAGTGTTGGAGGCATTGGTAAACCGCCGCAACCAGCTGGTGGATATGCGGGCTGCCGAGAAAAACCGTCTGCATCAGGTTCACGAAACACAAGTCGAAAGCGTCAAACAACTGATTGCCCATTTTGACCGTCTGATTGACGAATTGGACAAACAAATCGACGACCACACCCACACGCATTTTGACGGCAAAGCCAAAGTGGCGGAACAAATCAAAGGCATCGGTTCGATAACGACGGCTACGCTGATGTCGATGCTGTCCGAATTGGGACGGCTGTCGCACAAACGGATAGCGAGTTTGGTCGGTATTGCCCCGCACCCGAGGGAGAGCGGGGAAACCAAATTCAAAAGCCACTGCTTTGGCGGAAGGTCTGCGGTGCGTAAGGCGCTGTATATGGCTACCGTGGTAGCGACACGTTTTGAACCGCTTATTCGGGATTTCTACCAGCTCCTGCTGTCCAAGGGTAAGCCGTATAAGGTTGCCGTTACGGCATGTATGCGCAAACTGCTGACGATATTGAATGCCCGGATGCGTGATTATTTTGCCGAAAACGGTACCACCGAAAACGGTATCCAAACGGCTTGATTTGAGTTTTGGTATTTTTGCCCGACGGGGTGAAAAATACAGTTGCTACGTACCGTCCGAATAACAGCAAGCAAAAGTAGTTTGGGTTAGCCGCAGGCATAACCCAATAAATTAAAGCGGAATGCTGGATTTCCCAAGCTACCTACTACTCATGCGGGCTATGCTTTATTAATAGATCCGACACCCCGTAGCTTCAGCGGCTCGGCAGACAAAATCGTAAATTGCTTGGCTCAGTTCTGCTTCTTCCGGATGTTTGAATGAGAGATTATCGGGATGTACCACTTCGTAAGGGGTTGTATTATGTGGAGCGTAGAATGATTTTGCCTTTCCTATCAACCCTTCTTTTAAGGGGCTGTCGCTGCCTTCAATAGCAGTGAGCAAGCAATTGTAAAATTCATCGGTTACCTTAAATACGCAATTGTTTTTTGAGGGTTTCACTTTATCCAAATAACAAAATGACCAAAAGTTGCACATAATGATATCCGCTTTAGAAAAATCCACGCCGTCCATTCTGTTATCCACTTTTTCAGGCGGAATAATCTTGCCTTCACGCAGGTCTCCTATCTTTTCTACCCCGTGAAAAGAGCAGTCGTATAACAGCCCTTCAAAGGTACAGTTTTTCAGATTGGAAGACCAAAAAAGCGCCTTGTGGATTTCTCCGCTAAAAAAGCAATTTTCCAATAGTTTGCAGCTAAAATACAAACGGACATTCTTTTTGATTTGGGTAAAGCGGCAGTTCTTTAATGTAGCCCTCATAAACTTCCCGCATTTGTATTTGCAGCCTGCAAAACTACACGACAAGAATGTGGCGCCACGTCCGCAAATAGCAGGCGTACTTAAATCAAACACGCTTTCGTCAAAAATAACGTGGTCGATCACAGCGGTGAAACCCTCTGTTTCTTCAATCGCAAAATCCTGCCACAGCGAGCCTGAGAAATCGGCATAAGACAGGGAGGCATGAATGTTTTCTGTTTTGGTTATCCACCTTGTTTCACCATGTGCAGGAATAGAAACTTCTTCTATTTTCCCTATCAGCTTAATCCCGCGAAAGTCTTGCAAGCCTTCTTCTGTCAAACCGAAAGGCGAGATACTTAGGTTTTGGGTAACCGACAATATTTCTTCCAAGTCTGTATAAACATCCCAGCGCCTTTTCAGTTTAATCGAAATAGCCATTTTTTAACCCTTTAGAATAAAAGTTATATAAGTGTAGCATGGGAAAAACAGCTGTAGCATAAACATTTATGCCCATACGGTTTTTCAGGTGGCCTTTTATATTTCCACGCAACCCGCAGCCAATCTATCGATAAAACTGCTGCCCCATCCCGTTATCGCAATATTGCGGCAGCACGGCCAGCAGGATGGCGGAGAGGGTGTGCTTCATTGGTTTGCTCTCATTAGGCGGTTGTTACAACAGGCGCATTATGCCGAAATCTGCGCGGGCGAGCTTTTGCGGCGTGTAAATCATTTACTACCCGGGTTGGTTTTCAGGTAGCCTTCCAAAGGCTACCTGAAAGTTGTTTTTACATGAACTAGGTCTCAGGGCGGGTTTGCTTTATCCGTTTGCGGCGGCGATATAAAACGATACCAAGGATGATTCCCCACAGAGTTAATATGAACAGCCAAAATGGCCAAAGGAACATCGGCCATACCAGGTTGTAAATTGAGCCAGGGTAGTAGCTCTCAAATTGCAAGGGAGGAGCGCCGATTAGGGTAACACGCTCCCCTGCTAATACCGGGCTGACTTTTTCCACGGTAATGCTGCCTTTATTCCAGCCGGAGCGTTCGTGCAATTGGCATGTGGGGACAAAGTAGAATGCTTTACCGCTTTCATCGGCCGGAGTACTCAATTGTCGGCATTGCACGTGGTAGCCCATCGTGCTGGTTGGCAAAGCCTGATAGCGGCAGGTTTGGCCGTTTAAGCTGATGGCAACATGCACCGGCTCGCCGGGGTCGTTGAAACGTACGATTTGGCGGCTTTTCCACTCCTCTGTATCATCGTTATTGGTGCTGTATTTTCCCAGCTCCGGCCGATTGGATTCAGCATAAAAACATTGCCGATACCAAACCATTTCTGTACCAAACGGGCGGAACACTTCAAAATTAGTTGTTTCTCCTTGGCGCAATACCACTTCGGTGCTGCTGGATGATGCTGACACAGCAAACAACCCCATCATCACGACAAACACCACCACTGCCGCCAGCCAAATCTTCACCGACAACGGAAGCTTTTTCTTGCTGCTCATATCTCACCTTCCTATGGTTTCCACAGATGGCCGTATCATAAACCTTCCCTGCTCAGCCCACTAGCCCCGGCCAACGCGCCAGCACGCGCTCTACGGCATCGGGCTGGCGCAGCAGTTCGCCCTGCCATTGCCCGGCAGCCTGCCCTGCCGGCCGACAGCGAAATCGCCAAACTCGTCGTCCGCAAAGCTGACCACGAAATGGATGCCTACGACGCACAAGGCAGACTGCTGAAAACCTATCCCGTCGCCTTGGGTTTCAATTCCGTCGGACACAAACAATTCGAGGGCGACGGTAAAACCTCGGAAGGCCGCTACACCATCAACGACCGCAATCCCAACAGCGGCTATCATAAAAACCTCGGCGTTTCTTATCCCAACGATGCCGACCGCGCCTATGCCGCCGCGCAGGGCAAAAGTGCGGGCGGCGACATCAAAATCCACGGCATGAGGAACGGTATGGGCGCAATCGGCGCACAACACCTGCACCGCGACTGGACGCACGGCTGCATTGCCGTAACCGACGGCGAAATCGACGAACTTTATGCATTGGTCAAACCGCAGGCCGAAATCGAAATCCTGCCGTAGCCGTCCGAAGGCCGTCTGAAAACGAAGGGCGGCCTTGCCGCAACATCCTGCTGCCTGCAAAATACGGCTTCGGTTACAATCACGCATCTATATTGAAAAGGCCGTCTGAAAGCCGTTCCCAACCTTTTTCAGACGGCCTTCCCGCCACCGAGTAAAACCAAAACACATGAAACCTGCATCCCAGCCCAAAATCATCTTCTTCGACATCGACGACACCCTGAGGCCGAAAGAAAGCGGCACCGTGCCCGACAGCACGCGCGAAGCACTGCGCAAACTGAAACGGCAGGGCATCGTTACCGCCATCGCCACCGGCCGTTCGCCCGTCATCCTGCCTTCAGACATCCGCCGCCTGATGGACGAAACCGGCATCGAAATGCTGGTGGCCATCAACGGCCAATACGTCGAATACCGCCGCCGCCCGTTGGCGGCCTTCCCCATCCCGCAGGCCGACATCGACGCGGCAGTTGCGCACCTTAGCCGCTGCAACACTGCCTATGCGCTGGTGTCGGATAACGGCATCGGCATACCCGGCACAAGCGGCCATCTGCACGAAGCCCTGTCCTCGCTGTCCATTCCCTATCGAACAGGAAGCCTGCCGCCGGACACGCCCGTTTACCAAATGCTGGCCTTTTACGGCGAAGACGAAGCGGCGGAAGTCGAAAACGGCCTGCCGCCTTCGCTGCGGACAACGCGTTGGCACCGATACGGCATGGACATTTTGGCGCGAAACGGCTCCAAAGCGCGGGGCATAGGCGCGGCTCTGGACAAACTCGATTTGACTATGAAAGATGCCATGGCTTTCGGCGACGGTTTGAACGATATGGAAATGCTGCACGCGGTCGGCTTCGGTGTGGCGATGGGCAACGCGCATCCCGCATTGAAAGCCGTTGCCGACCATATCTGCCCGCCGGCCGGCGAAGACGGTATTTGGCACGCGCTGCACGATTTGGGTGTGTTGGCGGATTGAGCGGCAGGCAAAGCGGGAAGGCCGTCTGAAAATATATTTTGCATCGCGGATAAGCAGGTTATCCGTTTGTTGTTATTTAACCGAAACAGGAAAGGAAACAGGATGAAACAGTTAATCGACAGAATCAGTGCGCAGCTGGAAAGGCTGAAACGGCAGTATCCCGAAGCGTTAGTCAGACACGAAGCGGATTTTTCGTTGAACAAAGGTGCGGGTGAAGCAGACTTCGCCGAATTGGAAAAAGAGCTGGGTTATGCGTTGCCGGAAGACTTTAAAGAACTGTACCGCATTGCCGACGGCGGGGCGGCCTACGAGGTCGTGCTGGCGGGCGAAGAATGGTTGTCGGTCAGGCGGATTATCGAAGAGTACCGGATTTGGAAACAGTTGTATGAAGAAGGTTTGTTTGCAGAGGATGACGGCACGCCGTTCGGTTGCGAGCCGGAGGATGCGGGCATCAAACCGGATTTATGGTGGAATCCGAAATGGATTCCGCTGACGGCCGACGGCGGCGGCAACTGGAAAATGATTGATTTGGATCCGACCGAACACGGTACGGCCGGACAGATTATCCAAATGTGGCACGACGACCCGATCCGCAGCAAGGAAGCCGATTCCTTATACGGTTTTTTTGCGCGGTACGCACAGGATTTGGAAGACGGGAAATATGTGTTGAGCGCGGATTACGGACTGATTTTGCAGTCGGAATTGGACGAATTGGCGTAGGATTAAACGGTTGAGGCCGCCGTTTTGCCTTTTCAGACGGCCTGTTTTACATGCCGCGCCGGTTACGGTAAACCTGCCGCGCCAGCAACAGGGCGAGGGCGCTGCCGGCAAGGTCGGCCAATGCGTCGAGCAGGTCGCCGCTGCGGTGGGCGGTAAACCACGCCTGCGCCGTTTCCGTGGCGGCAGCCAAAATCAGCGCGGCGGCGGCCAACGGCAGATAGGGCGGACGGCGGCCGTCTTCCAGCCAGGCACGCGCGGCGAGCCAGAATTGGGCGAAGAAGGCCGCGCAGTGGGCGGCTTTGTCGAAATGCGGAAAAGGCGGCGGCGTGTGTCCGCCGCTTTCGCGCAACAGGGCGGCCCATAAAAGGACAAACCAGGTGGCGGCAAACAGGGTGTATTTGTTGCGCGGCAGCTTCATGCGCCTTCTCCGTCCAGCCAGGTTTGGCAGAGGTCGGCCAGGCGCAGGAATTTGCCGCCGCGTGCCCGCAGGATGTCGCGCCAGCGGGCAACGTCTTCCGCCGCAGGGGCTTCGTCCAGGCTGCATTCGTAGAGCATGAAGTCGAGTGTTTCGCCGACAATGGCGGGTGTTTCGGTTTGGATGAGTTCGTTGATTTCCTGCATGGTGTGGAGGCCGTCTGAAAAAATGGGGATTATACGGGAGGAAGGCGGTCCGCCCACGGCTGTATCTGTTCCAACTGCGCGGCGAGGCGGAGCAGCGTGTCTTCGCGTCCGTGTGCGGCGGCGAACTGGGTACCGACAGGCAGCCCGTGATGCCGGTAAAGCGGCACACTCATGGCGGGGTTGCCGCTCATGTTCAGCGGCGACGTATAACCGACGTATTGCAGCGTCGTGGCGGCTTCTTTTTCCAAAAACGGGTTGTTTTTCAACAGAAAACCCAAGCGCAGCGTGCCGAACAGCAGGCGCATGGCTTTTTGCGCGGCGGGCGGCGGCATCATCTCGCCGATTTTCGGCGTGGTGCGCGGGCAGACGGGCGTCATCAACACGTCGTAGCGCGTGAAAAATGCTTTGGCGGCACGTTCCTGCGCCAGCATCACGTCGCGCGCCCATGCCATTTCGCCCGCGCTGATTTGCCGACCCTGCACAATCATTGCCCACGTTGTCGGCTCAAGCAGGCAGTGCGGCAGTTTTTGTCCGGTTTCGTATTGATATTGGTAGAACAGTTTTGCCGTTTCGCCCATGACGATGATGCGGGCGGCGCGGTTGAGCTGTTCGGGTGGCGCAAAATCGGGCGTGGCTTCTTCCAATTCGTGTCCCGCATCTTGCATCAGTTTCAAACTATGGGCGAACGCGGCTTCCGTGCCTTCGTCGTTGCCGCCGCCAAACCATGTCTGCTTCCAAAAAGCGATTTTCAGACGACCTGTTTCTTGTTTCAGGCTGTCTGCAAAACCGTTTTCGGGCGGCGGCGTGCAGGCATACAGGGCGCGGGCTTGGGTTTGGGCGGCGATGTCCAGCAAAACCGCGCTGTCGCGTACGCTGCGGGTCAAGACATGGTCGCATACCAAACCTTGCCATGCCTCCGATGCGTTCGGCGCGTAACTGCTGCGGCCGCGCGTGGGTTTCAGCCCGAACACGCCGCAGTTGTGCGCGGGTAGGCGGATGGAACCGCCGCCGTCGCTGCCGTGCGCTGTGGGTACGACGCCCGAAGCCACTGCCGCCGCCGCGCCGCCGCTGCTGCCGCCTGCGGTGTAATCTAAATTCCACGGATTGCGCGTGATGCCGTAAATTTCGGTTTCGGTAACGGGATACGCGCCCCATTCGGGTGTGGTGGTTTTACCGAACACGCGCAGCCCCGCATCGAGATAGGCCTGGGTCAAATCGCTGTTTTGCTTGGCAATGTAATGCTGCATCATGCGCGAACCCGACCATGTCGGCGCGCCTTCCCAATCTGCCAGCAGGTCTTTGAGCAAAAACGGCACGCCCGCCAACGGCGTATCGGCATTTTCAGACGGCCACTGCCACGCCGCCGCGCGTTCGCGCAAATCGTGCGCCAACAGATTGAGCTTGGAGTTGACTTCGTCCAAGCGGTTTAAAGCAGCCTGCAACACTTCATCGGCGGAGACTTCTTTTTTGCGGATCAGCTCTGCCAAACCGACCGCATCGTAGCGGTGGTATTCGTTAAACTTCATATCAGGTTCCTTGGCGAACAACAGATGTTTTTTTCAGACGGCTTCTAAAAGGATTTCAATCGGGATAAAACACATATTCGCGCTGGTCGAAATCGTAGAAATAACGGTCGAACGGCGTGAACGGGGAAGGGTAGCCCAACTGTGGCTCCGGCCGGCGGCCGGAAGGGAAATAGTACAGGCGGTACAAGCCTTTTTCTTCCGTTATCCCTGCTGCGGCCAGATTCGGCGGGTAGGCGTTGTGTACCGCACGGTAGCGTTCGACGGCATCGGCAGCGCGGAGGGCGTTTTCGGTTACGGCGGTTTCGCGGTAGAGCGTGATGCCGTACGAAATCAGGGTTATGACCAGCCAGACGGCCGCTTTGCAGGCGCGCAGTTTGCGTTCAGGCCGTCTGAAAAGCATGGCGGACAGGTGCTGCACAATTTTTAATAAGGCAACCGGCAGGAAAAGCAGCCAGAAAAACATACCCCATAGCATATAAAGGGCGAAAGCGGCCAAACCTCCCGCCCACAGCAGGCTGGAAGCCGTTCCCCGATAACATTTCTTCCGTGCCGGTTTGCCTGTTTCGGTTTCGCGGACATTCGCATGCCCGACGGTATCTCCGTTTTCAGACGGCCTCACAGTTTCACTCCCAGCCATTCGGCGATTTGGAAGTGAATCAGCAGCGCGGCGGGTACGGACAGCACGGCATAGCCGAACAGGGCGGAGGCAATCCAGCCCCATTTGTTCGCGCCCTGCCAGCGGAAGTATTTGGCGGCGGTCAGCAGGCAGGGCAGGGCGAGCAGTAGCCAGGCGATTACCCAGCCCGGGTTCGGGCGCATCACGGGGATACGGCCGCTCAGCGTGGCCAGGGTAAACAGCGTCCATAACAGCATGGGCAGGAAAAAGGCGGCCGACATCCACAACAAGCCGTATTTAAAGGCAGGTGTGAACGCAATCAGCGGCCGTTTTTCAGACGGCTCGGAGGCTTGGTTGGTGCCTTGTTTGCGGCGGCGTTTTTTGGTTTCAGATGACATAATCGTACTCCACGACCAAAGGGGCATGGTCGGAAAATTTTTCGTCTTTATAAACATGCGCAGACACCGCTTTGGCGGCGAGTTCGGGCGTAACCATCTGATAGTCGATGCGCCACCCGACATCTTTCGCATACGCCTGTCCGCGGTTGCTCCACCAAGTGTAGCCCGGATTGTCGGGATAGAGCGTGCGCCACATATCCGTCCAGCCAAGCTTATGGATGACTTTGCCTATCCATTCGCGCTCTTCGGGCAGGAAGCCTGAGTTTTTCTGGTTGCCTTTCCAGTTTTTCAGGTCGATGTTTTGGTGGGCAATGTTCCAGTCGCCGCAAACAACGATGTCGCGCCCCTCCGCCTTCATGGCTTCAAGCATGGGATAGAACGCGTCTAAAAAACGGTATTTCAATTCCTGCCGCTCCGGCGCGCTGGTGCCGCTGGGCAGATAAAGCGAAATCACCGACAGCCTGCCGAAATCGCAGCGCACAAACCGCCCTTCGCGGTCGAATTCTTCAATGCCCATACCGATTTGCACATTGTCAGGCGCGCGTTTGCTGTACACCGCCACGCCGCTGTAACCGCGTTTTTCAGCACAATGCCAATAACCGTGCATCCCGTGCGGATTCTTCATATCGGCGGACAAATCGGCTTCCTGCGCTTTGAGTTCCTGCACGCAGACAATGTCCGCACCCGATACGGCGATGTATTCGTAGAATCCTTTTTTGTAGGCGGAGCGGATGCCGTTGACATTGGCAGAGATGATTTTCAGCATATTTTGTAAGGTTTGGTAAATTAAGAAAGGCGGCATTGTAACCGATGCCGCAGCTGCAAATAAGGGAGGCCGTCTGAAAAACCGAAACGACGGTTTCAGACGGCCTTCGGCACAATCCCGCTTTATTTCTGCAGCTGTGCGACCAATTGCCTTAAAGCGGAAATTTCCTGATCCTTCTGCACCAGCAGTAAATCCTTGTGGGCCAGCAGTTCGCGGCTGTGTTCCAGGCTTAATTTCAACTTCTCCACCTCGGCGGCAATCCCTTCGTTCGCCCCGTAATAATTTGAATTCTGCCCACTGTTTTCACCGATCAGGCAAATTAAGCCCTTTCCGTCCGAGGCCACCAATTCCCCGATATCGATTTTAAACACTGCTGCCAATTTTTCCAGTTTTGCCAAATCAAGCCTGCTTTCATCCCGTTCTAAACGCGAATAACTGCTTTTTGACATATTCAGCCGCTCAGCCATGTCTTCCTGAGACCAGTTGTTTAACTCACGCAAAGCACGGATTTTGTTATTAGACCTCTTGCGAAAGTATCCTGAAGATTTACAATTTCCAAATGAAATACGAAAACCTAATCCAAAGAAGCAAC